>CAZWRL010000007.1:0-32029 GCA_964636345.1 uncultured Gammaproteobacteria bacterium
CTTTGGCCACGGTCCTTGGATCCTTGGCCCCACACCAACAGCAGTTGGTGTGGGGCATTTTTATCTCTTATAAAAATCTTCGTCAAAGTTCATTTTGATCGCACGGAGGGATTTGACGAGCGCGGGATGCTTTGCCTTGACTTGCTCATACATCTCATACACCAGCGCGCGGTAGGAAAAATGTCCGCCGGACTTGGTGCGGAGTTCCACAATATGGAAAAATTCGCGTAAATTCATTTTGAACAGCGTGCGTTTTTTGAACGCCATCGGAATGACATACTGCGCCTCATGCGGAAGGTCATTGGCAATCAATTCATACGCCGCCCGCGCGTGTTCCATTACCTCGTGATATTCCTCTAATAGTCCCGCGTCCGGCAGATCGCGCGGAATTTCATACCCGTGTTCCACGCCGAGCTCTTGATTAATCTGCGTGCAGATGCGATGCCGCTGAAGATCGCGGAACGCGCCGTAATCCATAAGTGTATCAAAAATAAAATACTGACCCACTTCAAATTCACGGCTCGGCCAGTCGCGGTCGCTCCGTTTGTCTTGCACCGCGTCAATGACAATTTGTTTTGTTTCCGGTGAGAGTTTTTCAACGCGTTTCAAGATTGCGGTGAATGGGAGTGTTGAACCGCGATAGAGGAGTGTGGCGATGAGTTCATCTTCTGGTGCGAGAGGGCGGCCAATGAAGGTGACACGGGGTTCGTTTGCAGGTAGAGTGAGGCCATTCAAAATCTTCTCCGCGAGCAGGTGCACGGTTTTGTCTTTTTCCATTAAATACTCTTTGGGTTCGTTGTGTTTTACCAGCGTCGGCGCGCCCTGGATTTGGAGTTTTATCGTTGCGTGGATTTCCTCCACTAATTTTTGCGTTTTTTCATCCCCGTTTTTATACAAACGCTCCAACAGCGGCTCCAGTTTTTTTGCCTGCGGGTTGTATGCCGGACTTACGGCGGCAAGGCGGATTTCCTCGCCAATGGCGCGCATTTCCGCGGTGGGATGCCCGAGTAATTTGCTGATACAATGACGCAAAGCCCGCGCGCTCATGATCATGCCAAAATTGGTGAGCGTGGCCGTGGGCAAATAGTAGCGCGCAACATCCAGCGCACGCGCCCGTAATTTTGCCGCGAATTCTTTTTCCGTTTTGTCCGCCGGCTTTGGAAACTGCGCGCCGTACCATGCAATCATTCGGTCAACGGTTTTTTGGTACGTGTCGTAGAGCATTTTGATGGTGCTCTCATAGAGCGCGCGATGGCGCGAATTCAAAATGGCAACCGGTTTGTAATGCCGCGTGGGATCAAACGGCACATAGCGCGTGGATTTTTCCTGAAAGCACGCGAGGCGATTATCCTCCACCACTTTTGACGCGAGAATAGAAACATTTTCAAGCGCGATTGCCACCATGGCCATGTCCGCGACACTCGCGTCTCCGTAGCCCAGCACCCACTTTTCATGGAACGCGGCGGATTTTTCCTCGGTCAGTTCATCAATGGTGTATTTGATACCCTCCTGCGAGCGGCTGTATTTTGCCATGGCAACCGCAAGCACCTCCGGTGGCAAGCCAACGAGCGCGAAAATATCGCGGTTGTAACCAAGGGATTTTGAGGTGGCGTCTTGCATAGAAAAAGAGGCGTGCCCGCCTCCGTGGAGTTTTATTGTAGCAGATGATGAGCTACCGTTACAAGTGGAAAACGTGAGATCCTTCGACTCCCCCGAAATAAATTCGGAGTCGCTCAGGATGAATAACGCCTGTAGGTACAGGCGTTATTCACTTGACAAGCGCTCTAAAACCTGTTATACTCGCGCGTAAAAGTGGGTAGGGGAAAATCGCTCACTTTTGCGTAAAAACACTCTTTTCAAAGGAGGGATCGTGCAAGTCTCCGTACCCATTGACGCCTACGAGCAGCATATCGTAGACACCGTGCGGGACAACCGGGTAACCGTCATCGTTGCCGAGACGGGCGCCGGGAAGTCCACCAAGGTGCCGCTCATGCTGCTCCGCGCCGGGTTGGGTGCGGGTGGCATGATCGGCGTGACCGAGCCACGGCGGGTTGCCGCGATGAACGTGTCCGATTGGGTTGCCCAGCTTGCCGGGTGCGAGCTGGGGACAACGGTCGGCTACCAGATCGGCGGGGAGCGCAGGATCGGCCACGACACTCGCGTGGCGTTCTTGACGGAGGGTGTTGTCCTTCGTCAGCTCCATAGCGATCCGCATCTCCGCAAGTACGCGGTGCTGATCGTGGACGAGGTGCACGAGCGCGGCATGAATCAGGACCTGCTGATCGCCCTGTTGCGGCAGGTGATTGATCGCCGACCGGATCTCAAGGTGGTCATCATGTCGGCCACGATTGACGCCGGCAAGTTCTCCGAGCATTTCGGGGGCGCGCCGGTGATCCAGGTGCCGGGTCGGGTGTACCCGGTTTCGGTTGCGTATCTGGATGAGACGCCGTACGGCAAGGATGGCGCAGTCAAGGCCGCGGTCAAGGAGATCACGGACTACGTCCGGCGAGGAGGCGCGGGAGACATCCTGTGCTTCATGCCGGATGAGAAGACCATCAAGAAGACGTGCGATGCGCTGGATGAGGAACGTCTGTCGAACGTGCGGATTCTGCCCCTGTACGGGAGCCAGGATCCTAACGAGCAGCGCGAGGTGTTCCAGCGGGACCATCGTCGGCGCATTATTGTCTCAACCAACATCGCCGAAACCAGCGTCACCATTGACGGTGTGGAGTTTGTGGTGGACAGCGGATACATCAAGGAGGTGGTGTACGTGTCCGCCTCCATGTCCGCGCTTGAAGTGACCGAGCATTCCAAGGCCGGTTGTGAACAGCGCCGAGGCCGCGCCGGGCGCACCAAGCCCGGGGCGTGTCTGCGGTTGTTCGCAGAAGAGGACTACGCGAGTCGTCAGGATTACACCAAGCCGGAGATCCAGCGCATGTCCTTGGATCAGGTGCTTTTGCACCTGCGCACCTTGAAATACACCACGCAACAGGTCATTGACCTGCCGTGGATGGATCCGCCGCCGGCGGAGCGCTGGCTGGAAGCAGAAGCGCGACTCAAGCTTTTGGGCGCGCTGGATGAGCAGGGCGAGATGACGGCAGACGGACATCGCATGGATCGTCTGCCGCTTGCTCCCATGCTCGGGCGGATGATCCTGACGGCCGAACAGTACGGCTGTCTGGACGAGCTGGTTACCATCGTTGCCGGATTTACGTCCCGGCAGGTGTTCGTGCGGCCGCGTGGCAAGGAAAAAGAAGCTGACACGGCACACGAGCAGTTCAAGATCAAGGAGTCGGACGCGTTGACCGCACTTGCGGTGTGGCGCGCGTGGGGTCGCGCTGGCGAGAACGGCTCGCGCAACGTGTGGGCGCGGAACAACTTCGTGTCTTCGCGTGCGTTGCAGGAGATTGATCGCAACCGCGACCAGATTCTGACCGTGCTCGAGCGCGAGGGCGTTCAGGCCAGTTCCACGGATGACCAACAGGTGGTCCTCAAGGCCGTGGCCGCCGGACTCATCGTTAACGTGTGCCTCAAGGAAGGCGGGCACGAGTACCGGTGGCAAGACCGGCATGACGTGTACATCCATCCAGGTTCCGCGCTGTTTACCCCGGGCGACAGGTTCGGATACGACGCGCCGAAGATGATGGTGTGCGCGGAAATCGTGGAGACCACCAGGTGCTTCGCGCGCGGATGCAGCGTTTTCGATCCGGCGTGGATCGCGGAGCTCATTCCGGCGAGCGCGATTGAGTGGACGCGGAAGTTGGAGCGTGACCCGCTCGCCAGCGATGCAGACGCGTGGCGTCTCGTGGAGCTTCGTTCGTGGCAGGGTATTGAGTTCGGCAAGCAGAAGCTCGAAGAGATTCCTGCCGGAGCGTTGTCCGCAGTGGTGATACAAATGCTTGAGGACATAGGTGGATACCAGACCTTCGGTTTGTTCCATCCGATGGCGCGACAGCACAGGAGCGTGTGGAAGGTGGTGCGCTCGCTCACAGAGTTTCAGGAACTAGTGGCGCTGAAGGCCAAGATAGGCGTTCACTTTACGGCGTGTCTTGAGGGTGTTCGTACGCTCGCCGAGGCGCAAGAACGGCGTGTTGAGCTCCGGCTTGAGGATTACCTTACGTCGGAGCAGGCCGCGGCCCATCTCGCGACCGCGGCCGCGGAGGAAGCGGCGGATCGCGCGGAAGAAGAGCGCCTGAATCGGGAGCATGACGAACGCGAGGCGCAGAAAGCGGAATTGAAAGCGCGATACGACGAGCTCGTCGCGCGCGCCAACGGATTCCCGAAAGAAACCTGGCCGGATCATTTAGATAAACTGGTCAGCGGATTGCGGTGGAAGGTAACGTCGCTCTGGTACGCCAAGGATGCGCATGGCGAGCTTGCGCAGCTTGCCGTGCAGGTGGATCAGCTCGAGGCGACGCAGGAGGCGCGATTTACGCAAGCGACAGAGGCGCGGCTGGCCGTGCTCGCGCAGTTCCCGGTGTGTCCGTTCTGCGCAGGAGCGTGGTGGCAGGCCGGTGTTGACGTGATGGCCTGCGATGGAGAGCACCATCACGATCGGCTTATCGGGCGCGATGGTTCACTGCGTCCGCATCTGATCGGCCGGTTCGTTACGGTGCCAACCGCCGCCAACCGCGATGGAGAGCTGGTGGCGCAGGTGGAGACGGACAGGAATCGCATGGCGCTTCGGTTCACCTTCGGCTTTGCGCGTCCATGGAGAGGCGGAAAGTTCAAGGAGGTGAAGTACGAGCCGCACGCGCTCATCCTGCCGCCGGAGCTCGCGCAGGAACGCGAACAGATTGCGCGTGACCTTGCGGAGCTCGCGCAAGCTCGTGTCGAGCTCGAGGAGTTCGCAGGGAAACTCCGGCGGCTTGAAGAAGAGGTGGGCCAAGGACAGGTGATTCGGCTCACCTTCAGCGAGATCAACGGCCGGTCTGCGGCGCGCGACGGCGTGAGGATGTACGTGGCAGAGTACGGTGTTCCGTACCCGGCGCCCGGCGAGACGTGGTTTTGCCGGAAGGGCGCGGAGGTGCCGGAGGGAGGCGGGCGCGTAGTCATGATGGTCGTCCCGCTTATCCGGGCCGGATCTATCTCCTCGGTGAAGGATATCGAGGAGTTGGAGGCGCTGATCCGCGAGACCTACCCGGGTCTTTCGGGGATGGCGTTGCAGTAGGAAGTAACACCCCGTGTGATGGCAACATCACACGGGGATTTTTTATATATCATCGCGAGCCCTTCGACCGGGCTCAGGGTTGACAAGGCGAAGCAATCCCGTCTAATGCGTCCCCGTGGTGCCAAATCCGCCGCGGGTTGGCGCCTGGATTTCCGTTTCGTCCCATTCCGCGCGTTCTATTTGAATGAGGATGCCTTGCACCAGCCGTTCGCCGCGTTCAATAAAATGCGTTTCGTTGCCCACGTTGATAATCGCCAGTTGTATTTCATCTTCGGGGCCGCAAAAATCCTGATCAATCACACCGATGCCGTTTGCAAGCATGAGGCCGTGTTTTTTTGATAAACTTGATCGCGCGGCGAGCAGTAACAGATAGCCGGGCGGCGTTTGAATGATAACGTTTGCCGGAATGCGCACGGATTCTCCGGGCGCAATGCGTGTGGCGCGGCGCGCGTAGAGATCAAACCCAACCGCGCCGTCGGTTTTGTATTCCGGAAGCGGGAGGGATTCGTCAATGCGAGTGATTTTAACGTGCATATTTTTTAATCAGCCCATCCAACTGTTTTTGCAATTCTTCAACGATCCCATTATTATCCACGCGCTCCGTTGCCTCTTTTGCCACTTCGCGGATAGATATCTCGGTTGGTTTTTGCGAATCCGCTTGGAATTCTTCCAAAGTTTTAATGGCATCGCCCGGATTTTGCGCGCGTTTCACCAGCCGCTGATAGCGCGTGTGCTCATCGGCAACAATTTCAACGACATGAAAGCCGGATAGTTTTTTTAAATACTCAATATCTGCCGGTCGGCGAATACCCTCAACGGCGATAATTTCGCGTGGATCTTTTTCAATATCGTTGGCCATGGTGCGCGCCATTACAGCTTCTCCAAAATGCCCGCGTACCCAGACGGAGAGATCAATCATATTGTCCCGCGTCTCCGGCAGATACAAACGACGCAACACATCGCGAAGCATGGTGGAAAAACCATATGACGCTCCGCCGTATTTTTCTTTAATATACGAAACCGCGGTACCTTTGCCGCTCGCCATTTCACCAACAAAACCGAGGATGAGTTTACTGGTTGGCATAGTGTTCAACGGATTCGTCAAAATAATCCAGCAGGGCGCCCACGCGGCGGAACATATCTTCACTTTCTTGTCCCGCATGATAGCGTTTTTCGCACACAACGCGTTTGATACCCGCGCTGACGATTATCTTCGCGCATACGGCGCACGGTGTCATTTTGCAATAAAGCGTGCCGCCGTCAATCGCGACACCAATCTTCGCGGCTTGCACGATGGCATTTTGTTCCGCATGGGTGGTGCGCACGCAGTGCTGGCTCTGCTGTCCGGTTTCATGGGTGACCGTTTTCATTTGGTGACCTACGTCATCGCAGTGCGGCAATCCTGCCGGCGATCCAACATAGCCGGTGACGAGAATTTGTTTATCGCGCGCAATGACACATCCAGAGCGGCCGCGATCGCACGTTGCCCGTTTGGCCACCGCGCGCGCGATTTCCATAAAATACTCATCCCACGAGGGGCGCTTATAGTCAGTCATACAGCTTCAGAGTAGCAG
Organism: uncultured Gammaproteobacteria bacterium; assembly: GCA_964636345.1. Lineage (GTDB taxonomy): Bacteria > Patescibacteriota > Patescibacteriia > Magasanikbacterales > JBBTXJ01 > JBBTXJ01. The sequence continues at coordinate 6,745 of CAZWRL010000007.1, forward strand.
AAGTGGCTCCCCGTTTGCAATGTGGTATACTCATAGAGTTATTACTCATGTTATTTTATGTCTAAAGGTCTTATGGTAATAGGAGCTGTTCTTCTGCTGGTTGGTGCTGGTTGTAGTGGCACGACAAGTAGCGGTTCGAGTGCTCAATTTGACGAAGAAGCGACTCGCGTGGAAGTACAGGCGGCAGTGAATGCACTGGTTGCGGCGGGAGAAGCAGATGATGCGGAAATAGCTGTTCAGGAGTTTGTTAGTGTTTCGGTTGACGATGGCGTGACCCCATACGGCGTATCCGGATATTTTGAGGTTGGATCCGCCGACATTGATTGGAGCGCTTCAACGTGGTCAAATAACAACAACACGGTGGCGCTTACGTCAAAGGACGGTATTACGCTTGGCACGTGGAGCAAAGATGCGTCCGGCGCGTGGAAAGCCAGTAGCGCGTTTTGGTTTGAATAAGTGATGAAAAACAAAAGCCCCCGATTAATCGGGGGCTTTTGTTATACGGCCATTTTAATTCCCGGACCCATGCTTGAAGTTAAGGTTGCGGATTTTAGGAAGATTCCTTTTGTTGACGCTGGCTTGGTGCGGCGGAGCGCGTCCATGAACGCCTCAATGTTTTCTTGTAGTTGTTGGTTGGTGAATGAAATTTTCCCAACCATGGCGTGCACATTTCCTGTGTCATCATTTTTGAACGCGATGGTGCCTTTTTTCAGCGCGGCCACCATTTCGCGAATTTTATCCGTTACGGTATTGGTTTTTGGATTAGGCATCAGACCTTTAGGGCCTAAAATTCGCGCGATCGCGGCAAGTTTTGGCATCATATCCGGTGTGGCAACCGCTACATCAAAATCAATTTTGCCGGTCGCTTTAATCGCGGCAATTTCTTCCTCGCCACCAATGAGATCCGCGCCTGCCTCTTCCGCTTCTTTCCGTTTTTCCGGATTGACAAACGCGGCAACCCTTTTGGTTTTGCCGGTACCGTGAGGGAGCGCAACAGTGGCGCGGATTTGTTGTTCGCCTTTTGCGGTATCAATGCCGGTGCGTATATGGATTTCAACCGATGCGTCAAATTTCACCGTCGTGGTGTCTTTAACCAATTGAATTGCCTCATCAAGCGAATAGGTTTTTTTCTTGTCTATTTTGCCCGTAGCTTCCGTCATGCGTTTTGACATACGTACTAATTTTTAATGGGTTTTGCTGGACGTGAGGTTACTACACCCTGTGGTTCCGTGTCAATCTTGCGTTCGTAGCACTGCCTGCCCGCTTCGTGAAAGTGCCAGTCGCGGCCGTCTCCTGCCGGAATTTGCACACCAAAGCCCTCTTCAGGAAAAGGTGGCGCTTCGCGGGTAAATGTTGCGCAGAGTTCGTAGGAGTTTTTCTCAATTTTGCGATACTCGTACGGTTGTTTGTTTTCCGGATCCACAAATTGCGCGAAGCGTTTTTCAGAGAGATGTTCCGGCAATCCTTCATTCTGGCGATAGAAATCTTCAAGCGTGTATGAGAGTTGATCAAGATGCGCGACACGTTCCGCGTCCATCTTTTTTTCACGCGCAACTTTGGGAGAATCAGCCACCATAAATCCGCCACTGATTGTTGCAAGCGTCACCAGAATAACGCCGTAAAACGCAACCTGCGCCAGCGCCGAACGGCGCCCGTAATCCGTGCGTTTTAAGTCGTACCAGTAGTAGAGGAAGATACCAACCGAAATCACGAGGACGGTGAGGATTTTGAGAATGGTGTCCAATTTATAATCACCGCTCAAGAGGTTATCCACGAGTTTAATGAGATCGCCGGCAATAACGAGCGCTGAAACAAGCAACATGAAATAGGTAAGCCAGCGGTAGATGGATCCTTTTTCAAGTTTGTTTTCTTTATACTGCCGATGCAGTACACTGGATATCGCAAGAAAAATAGGTGTAATGATAAGGAGCGAGGCGGTTGGCCACGAGAAGGGGTTTGACCCCATCATGTAGAAAAAATTGTCTTTGCTGTCGCCAACGGTTTTTTCAATAATCACAAACAGAAGCCGGCCGAGCGAAACGGAAAACCATCCGAGCGTGATGAGTGTTAAGAGATTAAGGAACGCGTCAAGGGCGGTGCTCTTTTTTGGTGTGTCGTTCATATGATTTTATTTATATATCCCGAAACAAGTTCGGGATGACCCGACTACGCGGGTCATTTTACTTCTAATCCCATCTGACGCGCGGTGCCCTCAATGATTTTCATCGCGGCGTCACTATCGTGGGCATTTAAGTCAGACATTTTAATGTGCGCGATTTCGCGCACCTGATCGCGCGTTACGGTGCCCACTTTTTCTTTGCTGGGTTTTGCGGCGCCTTTGGTGATTCCCGCGGCCTTTTTCAAAAGTTCCGCGGCAGGCGGGGTTTTAAGAATAAAATCAAAAGAACGGTCTTCGTAAATGCTAATTTCAACGGGGACGACCTGCCCCATTTTGTCTTTCGTTGCTTCGTTAAATTGCGCGCAGAATGCCTGTATTTGCACGCCGTGCTGACCAAGCGCCGGCCCGATCGGCGGCGCCGGGTTTGCCTGTCCTCCCGTGATTTGCAGTTTGACCTTGGTGAGTAGTTTCTTGGGCATATCAAATCTTTTTAACCTGTAAGGCGTCCAGCTCTACCGGCGTCTCGCGGCCGAACATAGAGACCAGTACTTTAATCTTTCCACGGGTTTCGTCAACATTGCTTACTTTGCCTTCCATATTCTTAAACGGTCCATCAGAAACGCGCACCGCGTCGTTCACCTCAACATCAATCGTGTGCATCGGCTCTTTCACTTCCATGCGTTTGAACAGCGAGTCCATTTCTTTTTCATCAATCGGCGTTGGCGTGGTTCCGGATCCCACAAAACCGGTGACGTTTGGAGTGTTGCGCACCACATACCAAGAATCATCGGTGACCACCATTTCTACGAGCACATAGCCCGGGAAAATTTTTTCTTCAATGGTATGGCGCTTGCCGTTTTTGATTTTAATTTTTTTCTCCACCGGCACGAGAACCTTAAAAATTTTTTCCCCCATGTCAAAGGATTCAATGCGCTGTTTTAAGTTGCGCGTCACGTTTTCCTCATAGCCGGAGTAGGTGTGAAGCACATACCATCGGCGTCCGAGATTTAAGGTTTGTTTTGCCATAGTTACAAAATGAACTCAAGGAGCTTGTTTAATTGAAGGTCAAGCGCGCTAAAGAAGACGGCGACAAAAATGCTCAAACCTAGCACCAGGAGCGTGTAGTTTTTGGTCTCTTGGCGCGTGGGCCACGTCACTTTGTATAGTTCCGCAACGGACTCGCGGACATACGTGGTGAGTGCGGTTACCGGATTTTTCATAGCATTTACATAATCTAAATCCGCCTGAGGCGGATTAATGGTTATAGTATAGCAGAGGCCTGTTTTACCTGTCAAGTGCTTGATAACGGTGGCGTTTTAGGGTAAGAAAGCGTGTTAAATATCCAAATTCTTCACCCGTTTCGCGTGTGTGTGGATGAATTTTTTGCGCGGAGCAACTTCAGACCCCATGAGGATATCAAAAATTTCGTCCGCTTTGGCGGCGTCTTCCACAGTCACCACTTTCATCAGACGGCGCGTAGGATCCATCGTGGTTTCCCACAGTTGATCCGGGTTCATTTCACCCAAACCCTTATAGCGCTGGATGTTTACTTTAATGCCGGCGATTTTTATCGCCATACTGTCTTCAACACTCACTTCCTCGTCCGGGGTTGTTTCCTTTTCAGCGTCTAAAGATTTCACGTTTTTATTTTCTTGCTTGATGGCCTTCTTCCCGCCATGTTCTTTTTGAAGCGCTTCAAGCGCCACCTCTTTTTCTTCATCAGTGTAGACATACCGCACATCTTTGCCGTATTGAATGCGGTAAAGCGGCGGTTGCGCAATGTAGATATGCCCTTTGTTCACCAAATCAGGAAAATGGCGATAGAAAAAGGTGAGGAGGAGCGTGCGAATGTGCGAGCCATCAACGTCAGCATCGGTCATAATGACCACGTGGTGGTAGCGGAGTTTTTCAATATCAAACATCTCGCCCACATTGGTGCCCAGCGCAATAATGAGCGCTTTGAGTTCATTGTTGGTCAAAATTTTATCCAACCGCGCGCGTTCCACGTTTAAAATTTTTCCGCGCAATGGAAGGATGGCCTGATGTTCGCGGTCACGTCCGCTTTTGGCAGAACCGCCGGCGGAATCGCCTTCCACCAGAAACAATTCAGATTTCGTTGCGTCTTTGCTGGAACAGTCCGCGAGTTTGCCCGGAAGCGTGAACCCTTCAAGCGCGCCTTTGCGCAACACGGATTCGCGCGCCATTTTTGCCGCCGCGCGCGCCTTGGCGGACAACACGCATTTGCCAATAATGCCTTCCGCCTCGCGCGGATGCTCTTCCAAGAAAATCACGAGTCCTTCATGGAGCACCGTATCAACGGCAGCGCGCACCTCCGTATTACCCAGTTTTGCTTTGGTCTGTCCTTCAAACTGCGGATCCTTTACTTTAATGGAAATAATGGCCGTCAAACCTTCGCGCACATCATCACCGGACAAATTGCCGTCCTTTTCTTTCAGGATACCCTTGTTTCGCGCGTAGGTATTGAGCGCGCGCGTTAATGCGGAGCGGAAACCGGCGATGTGCGTACCGCCATCAGGATTGTAAATATTATTAGTAAACGCAAAGAGCGTTTCCGTGTATTCTTCCGTGTACTGGAGCGCAATTTCCACGCGCACCTCATCAGCAATTTTGTCAATATAAAAAACCGTGGCGTGTTTGGTTTCTTTATTGTAATCAATGCTTTTGACGTATGACGCGATGCCGCCTTCAAAGTAAAACGTGTAACTGGTCAGTCCGCCGTTCATTGGTAGCGCGGTGGTATCTTCCGCGCGCTCTTTTTCCGGACGCTCATCGGTTAATTTAATTTTGATACCCTTGGTGAGGTATGCCTGTTGGCGCAGATGATCAAGCACCGTTTCCCAGTTGTAGGTTCGTGTTTCAAAAATTTCCGTGTCCGGTTCAAAGAGAATGACGGTGCCGATACCCTTTGTGCGGCCGGTGGCATGCACTTTTTTCTTTGGCTTGCCGCGCATGTATTCCTGTTCCCACACCTTGCCGTCGCGGTGGACGGTTGCTTTGGTATAAATAGAAAGCGCGTTTACCACCGACACTCCCACACCATGAAGACCACCAGAGACTTTATATCCGCCGCCGCCGAATTTTCCACCGGCGTGCAGTTTGGTAAGCACCAGTTCAAGCGCGCTCACTTTGTATTGTTTGTGAATATCAACCGGAATACCGCGGCCGTTATCGGTTACTTCCACGCGATGATCCGGCAAAAGACGCACAGTAATTTCATTACAAAAACCGGCCATTGCTTCATCAATGGAGTTGTCCACCACTTCCCAAATTAAATGGTGAAGACCGCGTTCGCCGGTGGAACCGATATACATGCCGGGCCGTCTCCGCACGGCTTCAAGGCCCTCCAAAACGGTAATACTTTTGGCGCTATATTCACTGCCCTTTTTTTCAACTTTTTTTGGCATGCATCCAGTGTAGCACAGCGCGCTACTTTTTTCAAGTTCATTTTCTTGCTATACTATACACTATGACAAGCGAGGGGAAACAAGGAGGCGCGCGGGAAAGCGTAACCGAGGTGAACCCGATCACCGGCATGTCCGGGCGGCAGATGCAGGCGAATTATTGGTGGGTAACGCATCAGGTGATCTTGCGCAAGATTGGTTTGGGTATTTTAGTGGCGATTGACGCCCTCCTTCTTTTATATAGCTTATACGCATGGGGGACCTATGCGTTTTATGGATATTGGAAAGAGCGCGCGATGCTCCGCGACATGGCGGTGGCGCATATTCCTTTTAAACAATATCGCGAGCGGCATAAACCGGCGGAGCTTGCGCCCGGCGAAGTGGCTCTTTTTGATTCCGGCACCAAGGCGGGATGGAAAGATATGATTGCGCCCATTGAAAATCCGAATGAGCGATGGATTGCGAGTGTCACCTATCATTTTGAAGATGGCGAAAATATCACACCCGAAGAGACGGCCGTTGTATTACCGGGCGCCGCTACCTACCTTGGCGTTTTGGGATACATTGCTTCTACCACAGTATCTGCTCCGGAGCTGGTTATCTCGGCCACGGAATGGAAGACCGCTTCCGCGCGCCGCGTGCCGGACCCCGCGCTGTACATGGAGCAACGTCTTGATTTTAACGTAGGCGAGCCCGTGATTGTAAAACCCGGCACCGGCAAAGAAGACGTCAAGGGCTATCAAATTGCTTTTGACATCACGAACGCCACCGCGTATTCGTACTGGTCCGTGCCGCTCTGGATTCTTCTGTATCATAACAGTACGCAGGTGGGAATAGAGCAGGCGGTGCTTGAGCCGTTTTTGGCCGGTGAAACAAAAAAAGTTGATGTGCGTTCGCTTTTGACTAATCGTTCTATCAATAAAGTGGAAGTGATTCCGCGTCTCAATGTATTTGACGAGGGTGTGTATCGGCCGCTAGAATAGCCGTGTGATTCGTCTCCCACAATGGCGGCTGTTTGATTGGGCGCTTCTTTTGGATACGCTCTGGCTTATTGCCATTGGCATTATCACCATTTGGAGCGTGGATATCGCGCGCGGCACTGATGGGGCAAACGGTAAAAGGCAACTGTTTGCGTTTGCGATTGGTTTGGTGATATTCGCGGTGGCATCAGTGGTGGCGGCAAATTTTTATCGCGCGACGGCGCATTGGTGGTATGCGGCCGGCATCGCGGCGCTGGTGCTCGTACTCATCTTCGGTACGGTGATTCGCGGCACGCGCGGTTGGTTTCAGATTGGCGAGTTTTCATTCCAGCCCATTGAATTCATGAAAGTGGCGCTGGTGCTTGCGTTTGCCAAGTTTGCTTCGCGCCAACGGCACGCGTTAAAACATTTTTCTTTTTTTCTGGGGAGCGCGTTTCTGGTGGCGCTTCCGATGGCGCTCACCATCGTACAGCCGGATTTTGGTTCGGCGATGCTTCTTGGATTGTTTTGGTTTTGCATGATGCTCTTGGTTCGGGCACGCGCGCGGTATGTGGTGAGTTTGGTGGCGCTTGTTGCGGTGGCCGGCACGTTGGCCTGGTTTTTTGTGTTGCAGCCGTATCAGAAAGATCGCCTTATTACGTTTATTGATCCCGCGCATGATCCGCTTGGCGCCGGATATAATATTACGCAGTCCATTATTGCGGTGGGATCGGGGCGTTTTTTGGGGAGAGGATTGGGTTTGGGTTCGCAGTCGCAATTGCGTTTCTTGCCGGAAAGCCACACTGACTTTATTTTTGCGGTTATCGCCGAAGCGTTTGGCTTGATTGGGTCGCTCATTGTGGTGGGTTCGTTTGTGTTACTTTGGTATCGCCTCATCCGCATGATGACGCGCGCCACCGATGATTTTCATCTGTTTGTGCTCGCAGGTGCGCTCGTGATGCTGGCAGGACAATGGATGGTGAATCTTGGCGCCACCATTGGCCTGTTGCCGGTTACGGGAGTGCCCATGCCGCTGGTTTCTTATGGAGGTTCTTCACTGGTAAGCACGCTACTGTTACTTGGTATCGCAGAGAGTATGCACAGCGCCAAACGAGGTGAGTATTGACGTCACTTCGCCTTTCTGCTAGAATTGGTTATACTGATTTGGTATGGAGAAAAAATCATCTCACAATTCCGTTCCGGCAACACGGGTAATGCAGTCCTGTCCGCTCTGTCATACCGTGTATGATAAGCAGTATGCGCGGGTTCTGGCAGGCCACGGCAATGCTAATTTGGTGCACACCACCTGCGCGCGTTGTCGCTCCGCTGTGGTGGCGCTTGTCGTCACGAGTAAAAGCGGCACAAGTTCAGTGGGCATGTTGACGGACATGAATTATGATGACGCGCTCCGTTTTCACGCGGATGACGCCATCAGCATTGACGATTGCGTAACCCTTCATCAATTTCTTGTAACGCCTTCTTTATTTTTCGACACAGTAGTAACACCCTATGACCTATCAATTGACCGTGACACCACGAAAAGAAAACGCGCAGTTGGTGCGCGCAAGCGATAAGATTCCGGGCGTTGTGTACGGCCCGCAGTTTGCATCGCTTTCCATTACGCTCGCGAAGCGTGAATTTTTGCATGTATTAAGAGATGCCGGAGAGAGCACCCTGATTGATTGTGTTATTGAAGGGCAGAAGGATCCGGTTGCCGTTTTGATTCAAGAAGTGCAGTTTGATCCGTTGAATGACCAGGTGACGCACGTGGATTTGCGGCAGGTTGATTTGACTCAAAAAATTGAAGCGGATATTCTGTTGAAATTTGTGGGCGAGGCGCCGGCCGTGAAAGCTGAAGGCGGATCGCTGGTGCGCGCGGCTGATACCATTAAAGTAAAATGTTTGCCGAAAGATTTGGTGCATGAAATTGAAGTGCCGATTGATTCTTTGACCACGTTTGATCAGGTGATTAAGGTGAAAGATATTGTGATTCCTGCCGGCATGGAACTGCTCTCGCACGCGGAAGACGTGGTGGCAAAAGTTGCGCCGCCCATCAGCGAAGCCGAACTTGCGGCGCTTGCTGAAAAGCCGGTTATGGATGTTGAAGCCGTTGCGGTTGAAGAAAAGGGCAAGAAGGAAGAAGAGGGTGAGGAGGGAGAAGCCGCTTCTACTAAGGAGGATGGAAAACTATAATAATGAAGAAAAAAAGAAGCAGAAATCGCGTGACGTTGCGGTTCTGCTTCTTTTTGTTGTGTTGTTACTTTTGGCGTGGATTATTTTTGGTGTGGTATGGGCGCTGGTGACACGCGTGCCAAAGCGGACAGTGTCCACGGTTGAAATGAGAGAGCCGGTAGTAACATCAACGTCGGAAGTATCGCGCTTGTTGTTAAACGGCGCGGTAGTGATGACGCCGGACGCTGTGGCGGAACCGGTTGTTGGCGTGATGATAGATATGCACCGCGACGCCCAGCCGGTTTCCGGTATTGATCGCGCGCAGGTTGTCTACGAGGTGCCGGTTGAAGGCGGCATTCATCGTCTGCTTGCGCTCTTTACCAAAGGCGCGCCGGTGGATGAGGTGGGGCCGGTGCGGAGCGCGCGTCCGTATTTTGTGGATATTGCCGGTGAGTATGGCGCGCTCTATATGCATGTTGGCGGTTCGCCGGATGCGGTTGAACAATTATATGCTGATCGCGCGGTGACCAATCTTGATCAGTGGTATTTTAGTCAGTATTACTGGCGCGATCGTCGTCGGGCTTCGCCGCATCATATCTACACATCAAGTTCGCGTTTTGAAAATGCGGCCCAGGCGCGCGGTATGGTGACGTCCACATTTGGCAGTTGGCTTTTTACTGATGAACAGCCCATTGCGTGGAACGAGGCGCTTGCTGTCGCATTTCCAGAGGTGAATCAGGGGCGCCCGCTGTGGCAATTTGCTCCGGATACGGCTCAGTATGTGCGCATGTTTGGGGATACAGCTTACCTGACGCGGAACGGCGGGGAGGTTGCCGTGAACACTATTATTGTTCAACAGGTTCGGCAAAAGGTTTTGGATGCTGAAGGCCGTTTAGAATTGGGCGTACATGAAGAAGGATTCGCGTGGTTTTTTCGTGATGGAAAAGCGGCGCATGGTTTTTGGAAATATAATAAAAAAGAACATCGTACGCGGTGGTACGATGACCAAGGAAATGAAATTGGGTTGAAACCAGGGTCAATTTGGGTACACGTGGTTCCCGTTGGAGTAGAGCCGCGATTCTAATTATTCTGTATTGAGCGCGCTGGCGGTGTAGGTATTACCCGCGTTCCATAAGAGCCAGCCGGCGGTATCGGCTTTGCGCGCGGCGGTAATTTGCGCGGTTATTTCTTTTTTGCCGTACGGAAAACCAAACGAAAAATCCTGCAACCACGGACGCAATTTTGCGCGGCGTAATGTGGTGGTAACGGATGCGATAGTATCGGCGGCGGAAAGGAGCGAACGATGCACCACGGTTTCCGGATCAGCATTCGCGCCTTCGCGTGAGAGCGAGACGGCCGGTAGTCCGCGTTTTTGGTCTTTCTTCACGCCAAAGCCGCTGTAATAATGACTGGGATACACCATGGGAGAAATATAATCCATGTGCGGTACCGCGTCTTCTAATGCTTGTCCGATTGAGAGTTCGGGCCGTTGTGTCACGTAGCCAAAGAGATCAACGGAGAGTTTGATGTCAGATTTGTAGGCGCGGAGTTCGTCGCTGAAACGCGCAAATGTCGCGCTGATGGCTTTTCTTTTTGAGCCGGTGGCGCGAATGGCGCCAATGTTTCCATCGGAGGGATAGCGGATGTAATCAAACTGGATTTCGTCAAAGCCAAGGTCAATGACGGATTTTGAAAATGCGATGAGATATGCTTGCGCGTCTTTATTTGCCGGGTCAAGCCACGCGTTGCCGCGATTATCACGCCAGACCGTACTGCCTGTGGCCGCAAGATACCAATCCGGATGCGCCGTTACCTGTGAGTTATCCGTGAAAACTACTACGCGTGCAATTTTCCACACCGGTTCCGCGCCAAGTTCTTGCACGAATTTTTTTAGTCCCTCGGTGACGAGAGAGCCATTGCTTTCTTTAACATCTATTACCACGCCGTTTACTTCAGTTTCATCTAAGAGTTTCGTGATGTTATCTCGCTTGAGGCGCGCGCTAAGTCCTTTTCCGCTCGCGATGTTGGCGGTCATATAGACGCCACGAATGTCATCGGGGTTTACGAGAATAGGCCGCGATTCTTCTAGCGCCTGTGTGCGCGCGTCTTGTGCCCGGAAGGCGCGGTACCACCAAAAACCACCGGTGGCGGCACCGGCACACGCAAGGAGTACGATCGCGGCGGCAAGCTTCCGATCCATGAGATAAAGTATAACACAGACAACGTTGCCAGCGTGTACTGTTTTTGATACAGTTAGGAGCATGAAACGCAAGTTGCCGTCTGCCTACAACGCGAAAGAGTACGAAGCCGCGATTTACCACAAATGGGAAAAGGGCGGATTTTTTAAACCCGGCGCGAAGGGAAAGCCATTTTCCATCATCATGCCGCCGCCGAATGCCAACGGTTCTTTGCATATCGGCCACGCGGTTTTTGTGACGCTTGAAGATATCATGGCGCGGTATCATCGCATGAAAGGCGATAAAACGCTGTGGCTTCCGGGCGCGGACCACGCGGGATTTGAAACGCAAGTGGTGTACGAAAAAAAATTAGAAAAAGAAGGGCGCACGCGATTTGGCATGGACCGCGAACAACTTTGGAAAGAAATTTGGGATTTCACGCAGGCAAACAAAAAGCACATGGAAGGGCAGTTGCGCATGCTCGGCGCATCGTGTGATTGGTCGCGCGAGAAATTCACGCTGGATCCCGAGGTGATTAAAACGGTGTATGCTACCTTCAAGCGATTGTGCGATGACGGATTAATTTACCGCGCGGATCGCATGGTGAACTGGTGCACCAAGCACCAGACCGCGCTTTCGGATTTGGAAGTTGACCATCCGGAACAAACCGACGCGCTTTTTTATGTGCACTATGGCTCGCTCACGGTTGCCACTGTGCGTCCGGAACCGATTGCGGCTGATGTCGCGGTGGCGGTGCATCCGAACGACAAGCGTTACAAAAAATTGATTGGCACGATGGCGCGCATTCCTTTATATACTAAAGAAATTCCGATTATCGCGGACGCGAGCGTTGACCCGGAATTTGGAACCGGCGCGGTGAAAGTGACGCCGAGCGTTGACCCGAACGACTTTGAGCTCGCGCAAAAACACGGCCTCCCCGTCATTCCGATTGTTGACCAATTTGGCAAAATGATGGAGGCCGCGGGAAAGTACGCGGGGATGAGCGTGATGGATGCGCGGAAAGCGATTGTTGAAGATTTGAAAGCCGCGGGCGCGGTGGAAAAAATTGACGAGCAGTACGCGCACCGCGTGTCCGTGTGCTACAAGTGTCATCGTATTTTGGAACCACGTATTTTGCCGCAGTGGTATGTGGCGATGACCAAAAAACAAAAACGAGGCGGGCTGTCGTTGCGCGATGCGGCAATGTCGGCGGTGAAAAAGAAACAGACGGTGTTTGTACCCAAGCGCATGGAGAAAATTTTCATGCATTGGATGAAAAATTTGCGCGATTGGAATATCTCGCGGCAGATTGTGTGGGGCATTCGGATTCCGGTGTGGTATAAAGACAACACGATGCGCGTGAGTGAAAAATCTCCCGGCGCCGGCTGGACACAAGAGACGGACGTGTTTGACACCTGGTTTTCTTCCGGCCAATGGCCATTGGCAACGCTTGGATTCCCAAAAGGCAAAGATTTCAAAACATTTTATCCTACCACGGTTATGGAAACTGGATGGGACATTTTGTTTTTTTGGGTGGCGCGCATGATGATGCTTGGTTTGTACGCAACCGGCAAGGTGCCGTTCACCTATGTATACCTCCATGGCCTCGTGCGCGACAAAGATCGCCAGAAGATGTCCAAATCCAAAGGCAATGTGATTGACCCGCTTGGCGTGGTGGAGCAGTACGGGGCGGACGCGCTTCGCATGGCGCTCATTGTGGGGAATACACCCGGGAATGACATCGTGATTTCGGATGAAAAAATAAAAGGGTATCGCAATTTCGCCAATAAAATATGGAACATCAGCCGGTTTGTGTTGATGCATTGCGCTACCGATGTCATCCTGAGCCCCGGATCCATGTCCGGGGCAGGCTCGAGTCGAAGGATCTCATGGGGCAAAGAGTCAAAAGCCGCGCTGAAACATTTGGACGCCATCACCAAAAAAGTCACTGCGCACATGGACAACTTCAAATTTTACCAAGCGGCAGATGATGTGTATCACTATGTCTGGCATGAATTTGCGGATAAGGTGATTGAGGGGCAAAAAGCAAAATTGTCATCCCAGCAGGACAGAAAAGAAGCGCAGGCACTTTTGCTCCGGATGCTCGCCACCATCCTCAAACTTCTGCACCCATTTATGCCGTATGTGACCGAAGCAATCTGGACAGAAATGCCCATTAAAAATAAAAAAATGCTGATAGTGGAGCAGTGGCCAAAATGATAGATTTCAAATCCGAACTCAACAATGAACAATACCGGGTCGTCACAGAAGGTGATGGCCCGTGTTTGGTTTTGGCGGGCGCGGGGAGCGGCAAAACGCGCACCATTACCTATCGCGTGGCGTATTTGTTGGAACGCGGCGTTCCGGCGGAACATATCTTGCTTTTGACGTTTACGAATAAGGCAGCGGATGAAATGTTGCGGAGGGTGGATAGCGTAGTGCGTCCTGAGCGGAGTGGAGCGGAGTCGAAGGGCGTTGGCCCTTCGACAAGCTCAGGGCACAATAGGATTTGGGGCGGGACGTTTCATAGCATTGGCTATCGCATCTTGCGGCAGTACGCGGCGCGCCTGGGGTATCGGCAGGATTTTTCCATTTTGGACGCGTCAGACAGCAAGGACTTGGTAAAAATTTGCATGAAAGAAGAGGGCGCCGGAGATACAAAATCATTCCCCGGTCCGGGCACGGTGCACGGCATTATCAGTTTCGCCACGAACGCGCAGATTTCCATTGATGAGGTGCTGGATTGGAAATATCCGCAACATGAAAAGTATGGCGAGCAGTTCCGGCTCATCGCGGACCGTTATGAAGCGAAAAAACGCACGGCGCAGGTGATGGATTTTGATGATTTGCTGTTGAACGTGGTGCGGCTGTTTGACCAGTATCAAGATATTCGCGATTATTTTTCGGAACAATTTCAGTACGTGCTCGTGGATGAATATCAGGACACGAACGCGCTCCAATCTCGTTTGGTTGATTTAGTGAGCGCGAAGCATCGCAACATATTGGTGGTTGGCGATGACGCGCAGAGCATCTATTCGTTCCGTGCCGCGGACATCCAGAATATTTTAGGTTTTGAAAAGCACTATCCGGACGCGAAGATTTTTAAGTTGGAGACGAATTATCGTTCAACGCCGGAGATTTTGAATTTCGCGAATGAGATTATTGGAAATAATAAAAAGCAGTATCAAAAAGAGTTGCGAAGCGTGAACGCGCCGCAAGAGAAACCGGAACTCAAAACATTTTCAGATACGGCTGAGGAAGCGCGCGAGATTGCGCGGCACATTTTAGATTTGAAACGCACGGGCACGACGCTCGCGAATATCGCCGTCTTGTTTCGTTCTTCGTTTCATTCGCAAGAATTGGAAATGGAACTGGCGCGCAACAACATCCCGTATGATTACCGCGGCGGGCTGCGATTTTTTGAACGCGCGCATGTGAAAGATGTGCTGGCGTATTTGCGGCTGGCGCATAATCCCAAAGACACCATGGCATGGATGCGCGTGTTATATATGTATGACGGCATCGGGCCGCAGACCGCGGCTAAAATTGTGGAGCGCGTGGTGGAAATTCCGGATTTGAAAAGCGTGGACACGGAACGCGTGGCGGCCGGGCTTCCGGCGCGCGCGAATGCCGGTTGGCAGCAGTTTTCGCATGATATGGCGCGGCTCCGTGAGGTGCCTGATAACGCGCCAGCAGGGTTGATCAACGCGGTGCTCGCGTCATCGTATAAAGATATTTTGGCGAAAGAACACGAGGACCATAAAGAACGAATGGAGGATTTGGAACAGATGGCGCGGTTTGCGGAGCGCGCGCCGGATTTGGGAAATTTTTTGGGCGAGGCGACGCTCACGGAATCTCATTCCGCGCGTTTGGCGCGGGATACGGCCGGCGCGGCAGAGGAGCGCGCAATACTCTCAACCATTCATCAAGCCAAAGGTTTGGAATGGGACGTGGTGTTTATTTTGCGCATGGCCGCGGGCATGTTTCCCAATGAACGGGCGCTTTCAAGCGCAGAAGAGATAGAAGAGGAACGGCGGTTGTTTTACGTGGCCGCCACCCGCGCGCGGCGTGAACTCGTTTTGTGTTATCCACTTATGGCAGGCGGCGACAATAGTTATCTTTTGCAACCCTCGCCGTTTATTCAGGAATTGCCGGAGGAGGTGTTTAAGGAGGTGGATGCGGATGAGCCGCGCTATGTGGCGGAAGAAGGAATCACCGCCGCCAAAAAACCGCTTTGGGCGCGGGAGTTCTTGAAGACCCTTGACGAGTTATAGGGTAGTATGGTATAACTGAAAAAATATTTATTTTTTTATCTATGCAATTTGATGGCATCAAAGAAAAAACACTCGTGCTCTTAAAACCCGACGCGGTGCGTCGTGGTATTGTTGGCGCAGTAACAGCGCGCCTTGAACAGCGCGGTTTGAAGTTGGTGGCGCAGAAGATGATGAAACCAACAGCGAAACTGTGGCGCGAGCATTACGCGCACATTGCAGATAAACCATTTTATCCGGATTACGAAAAATTCATGATGTCATCGCCCGTGATTGCGATGGTGTGGGAAGGGCTTGAGGCCGTGAAAGTGGTGTGCGCGATGACTGGTATCACCAACGCGCGCGACGCGGCGTCTGGTACCATTCGCGGTGACTTTTCCGTGAGCAAAGCGTGCAATGTGATTCATCGTTCAGATTCTTTGGAGACGGCAAAAACAGAAGTGCCGCGTTTCTTTAAAGAAGATGAACTTTTTGATTACGATCGCAGTGACGCGCTTCTTTACATGGATGACGAGCGCACTTGACAACGCTTTTTTCGTGTGAGATACTATAAGTGTGCTTTCGGGAGTGCGTGGTCATATGCTGTTCTACAACCTCTTTTCTAGGGATGCTCATATAGATTTTGCTTTGGCAACGTCTTGCGGCAACCCACCTGATTTATCAGGGACAGGCAGTGCCACGTTACTTTTGGCAGTACACCCGCAAGGGTTTGACGCCTAAACTCCGGTGTAGCCGGAGCTTTGGGCTACTATAGTCGCCGCGTGGCGATTTTTTATTGACACAACACGTTAAGCTGTTTCATACTTTGGGATATCGGGGCGTAGCTCAGTTGGTAGAGCGCATGGCTGGGGGTCATGAGGTCGCACGTTCGAGCCGTGTCGCCCCGACAAGATTATGCAATACAAAAAAAGATTATCGCGCTTGTTGATACACTAACCAATTAGTATGACCATCGTGCATCGCGAAATGGCGGAAGGGCGATGGTACACGCTCACCCTGGCCGAGCAAATGGGGAATATCGGGAGCGATGTGCATCGTGCTATTGTGTGGCGCGAGCGCGGTGAAAAAGATAATTTTCAACGTGCGTTTGAACGAGCATTGGAATTATTTGATCTGACGCTTGATGATCCACGGTGGAATGCGGCGCGCAAACGCGAGATAGGACGTGCGCGTGAAGTATTTTGTGATGCGCTGTGGGGAGAAAATGAATATCATACTGATCTTGCGTCGCTCGATAGATATTTTCTGCAATATGGTATTGCCGCGCGGGCGAATGTGCAGGGAACGTGTGTGGCATAGGAGCATATGTCCCGTGGCAATAAAAACACCCTGTCGTCCAGAGGAAGACAGGGTGTTATATTTAGCCGTTTGAGGGATCGGCGATGGGGAGCGTTTCTCGGTCAACCCGCCAGCCGAGATGCGCGATACGGAGCGCCATCAGTTGTTGCCGCAGGCGCTCGTCGGTCCAGTCAATTCCGTAGATGCTCATGGGGAACAGGAATGGAAAATAGGAACTGAAGCACTGGCGAAGGCGGTACAATTCATGGTTTTCCGTATCAACCGCGAGGGTGCTGGAGTAGTAGTGCGGAAAGGTGGTAATTTGCACTTCAATCGGTACGCTTTGCCAGACGATGCGCATGCGGATTGCGCGGAAGAAGCGTGATGAGTGTTGGTTGCTTGCGGGTTCGTCCGTGGTGAGGGTGTTAATTACTTCCTTCACGATGCCAGGCGCGCTGTGTCTGCGCGGTTTTTCTACCAACTCTCGCATCTTCAGAAAGAGTGCGGTCGCCACTTCCACGGTGGGCGCGATAAGCTGTATGCCGCAACGATCGTGAATGACATACGGATGAGAAATTCCCTTGGCCACCTGCTTTTGCATCTTGAGCCACGCATCAAAATGTTCTTTGATGCGATCGCGCAATGCAACAAGGTAGTGCGCGCCGCCCATGCGGTAAAGTCGGCAGGATGTCGGGCGATTGCGCCGCTCCAGGAGCGCGCCATACTCGTGGCGCGGCAATGGATCCGCGAACGAATATGCGTGCACACGGTAGTGATCGGTTTTCTCGTGGTAGGTGTAGACCGGCGATCGTTCACTGCCGGGTTCAAACAATTCTCGCGCAATCATGTTGAGGAAAGTTTCAAAACGATTGCGCAACCATTCAAGCGGCTCCCGGTCTTCAATATGCGAGAGCGCGCGGGTTTCATCAAAGAATCGCAGCGCTTCGTGCCTCCGTTGTTGATCTAACGGATCATCGCCCGATTGAGCGGCCAGTTTGATGAGGTGTCCCGGATCCGCAGTGTTCCACACACGCGATTCGTGTTCAAGCTGATCAACAAAAGGCGAGAGATAGAGGTGGATCAATTTTTGGCGACCGTATCGTATTTTGTCGAGCATGAGCGCAAGCGTTCTGCGGCGCGCTCTTCCACAGCGGTCAAGGATGCGTCGTCGTCGGTCAATGGCCCGCGCGTTGTATGCTCCCGTCCAATCTTGTTGGCAGTCAAAGAACTCTTTCATGCTCCCTCCTTGCCCCAAGGACAGCACTGGGGAGTGTAGCGCAGCATTGCATGGGGCGCAAGTACGGCGCTTGTGATACAATACTACCGCTATGGTGTTGCCGTCTTTAACCAGTATCCGAGGGCTTGCGGGAAAACGCGTTTTTGTGCGTCTGGATGTGAACGTGCCCTTGGAAACTGATGGAAAAATCGTTCGCGTGGTGAATGATTGGCGTATTCGAATGACGCTTCCCACGCTTCGCCATCTCACGTCGCGAGGCGCGCGTGTGGTGGTGGGAGCGCATGTGGGGCGGCCGGGCGGCAAGCGTAAAAAAGAATGTTCACTTGCGCCGATTACGGAGCATCTTGCTTCTTTATTAGATGCGCCGGTTACCTGGGCGCCGGATTTATTGGGCAAGGGCGGCGCGGCGGTGAAGGAGGCCGAGAAGGGCACGGTGCTCGTTTTGGAAAATGTGCGATTTTATCGCGGCGAAGAAGAGAACGGCGCGGCGTTTTCTAAAAAATTGGCGGCGCTTGCTGATGTCTATGTGAATGATGCGTTCGCGGAGTGTCATCGCGCGCACGCGTCAGTGGCGGGTATTACCAAATTTTTGCCGAGTTACGCGGGGTTTTTGTTGCAAAAAGAAGTAGAGGCGTTACGTAAGGTACAGCAGGCGCCAAAGCGGCCGATGGTGCTCGTGCTCGGCGGCGCGAAAGTAGAAACAAAATTGCCGCTGTTACGGGCGCTTTTGGACACGGCAGATCAAGCGCTGGTTGGCGGTCTGGTGTATGTGGCGTATTTGCACGCGCGCGGTGCAAAAATTGGCGACGATACTTTTGATAAAGATATTTTACGCGCGGCGGATTCTCTGGTGCGAAAGCGCATCGTGGAACGGCCGACCGATGTGATTGTCGGGAATCCGGATGGGAGTGGCGCGGAGCGATTGGTGCTGACGCGCGGCGCGCATCGTACCGTACCGGCGGGTTTTCACGTATTTGATATTGGTCCGGAAACGATAGTACAATTCGGGGAGATTTTGGAAAAAGCAAAAACGATTATTTGGAATGGCGCGATGGGGAAATTTGAACAGCATCCGTACGAGTACGGCACGTACGCGATTGCGCGCATGATGGGCGCGGCGGCGTTGCGGGGCGCGTTTACGGTGGCGGGCGGCGGCGAGACCATTCAGGCGCTTGAAGACGTGGGCGTTCGTGATAAACTATCTCATGTATCAACCGGCGGCGGGGCCATGCTGTGCTTTTTGGCAGGCGCGCCCATGCCCGGGATTGAGGCGCTTTTAAAAACAAATTAAAATATATACTATGTTGAATCGAGAAACAACATTTGAGCGTGCTCCGAAAAAGCAGGAAAAAAAGGAGGGTAGAGAATCTATTTTTGAAAAATTCCGAAAGGGACCCTTGTGTCAACTTGGCCGTATAGGCGCTTTACTAGCTATTTTTGGCACAAGCAAGGTGTTAGAAGGGCACACCATTCAACATGCAGAGGTAAAACCCGCAAAAAAAGTGGAATCAGTACTACAGCATGATGAACTCGCAAGTGAAATACAATTTGGGCAGGACACTATCACACTTTACGATGGTATCAGCACAAAAGATGCCGAACGGGCAAAGACAGGAGGAAGGGGTATAGAAGAGACGGTTATTGAGGGGGATGTAGTAATCGTGGAATCGCATGCCCAGTTTGCGTGGGGCGAGCGGAATTTTAGCAAGGCAGAATTATTAAAATACGAGGATGCACGCCTTCAGGGCGAGATCGCGTCAGCAATTGATTCTGCACTAAAACCATATGAGAGCCAGAAGAACATTAATCCTGGTCAGGCGCTCTCATCTGTTACCGTTCGTATCGAGACGTATGCAAGCCCTGAAGGGCACCGGCATCCGGGAAAAAATCAAAAACTATCTGAAGAGCGTGCGCATAAGGCAGAACGGATGGCGCGCGAGATTCTCGCAAAAAAAGGAATTGGGAAGGATGTGGATATTATTATCACCGCTGAAGGAAAGGGTGCTGAAGGTGATGTGCTTGATATGGCAGAAATGCTTGAAAAATCACTCGGAGTTACCTTTGAAGGTAAAAAACAAGAAGCGAAGCGTGACGAAGTTGAGCAATTGATTGCTGCTATCCATAATGGGAACTGGAAAGAGGTGCTCAAAAAACTACCTCCTCATCGTATAGGTAATAAGCATACTGTAGAGGCTGCACTCAAATTAGTGAATGCAATTTATCACGAAACGATTGCAAGTCATCGAAGAGCTGATATTACCGTCGTTGCAGAAACAAAAGATATTGTTGTGGTAACTGCACAGGAAGAGGCTACCAAATCGGAGAAGCGACCGCTTAGTGCATTTGTAAAGGAATATTATCGTCCTGAAGAAAAAGCGCCGGAGCGCGGTATACATGAAACGACACAAAAAGATTTACCGCCCGGTTTGGATAAAGAAGTGCCGCTTCATGTGCCGCCAATAATATGGTATGAGAATCGACTACGGGAATTTAAAAAAGTTGAAGAAAAAATGCAACGCGCCTTAGCGCAAGGGGTGGAAGCGTCTCGCATAATGCCACATAGTCGGACGCGGCCGATTATGAGAAGAGAAGAACAAGGAGGGGTGCACACGGGCGGGCGTGGCGAATCGGCAATGTTTACTATTGATTCTGTGCCGCCGCCACCGCCTCCCGAGCGGGCACGCATTGTTGATGTATGGATTGATCCGAAGTACACAGGCCCTGATCGCGCGCGAACACCGCGTATGAAACAAAAAGGCACGAGTGGGAGCGGTGGTCGCTGGAAAACGGGATAAAAAATTAGGTCTTTAAGTACAAACGCATTATGAGGCGTATGCTAAGAACGTCCAATCGAAAATTACTCAAGCAATTTGAAAAGCTTACGCAGATGGTTGTCGTAGATTATTTACGTGATTATTCGTCTGTTCTTGAGGAGCAAAAAAGAAAAATTTTCAGCCGCACAAAAGAAATGTAGGGCGCACACCTCTATGAGATATAATTTTGAGACGCAAGAAGCGCTTGTTGAGCGGCAATCAGAGAAACGGAGATCGGCAAAGAAAAATCCAGAGACCACAGAAACCCGCATCATGGACGCTGTTGAGGTGCGCGAGCTTGAGCGTTTTATCGCACAAAAAATGGAGGAGGCGTTGCGTGAGACAGAACGACTAAGGAGTGAAAAAGAGCAAGAGCTAGAGCGAGAATTGCGTGCTTCCGGTATTAATAAACAAGAAATTGAAAGAGCAAAAACCGAACTTCGCGGTGGATTTGTTCTGCAAAATTTGCGGAGGAAATTTTTTAAATTTATGCCATGGCTTTTGCCGCTCGTCTTCGCGGCAAAGCTTCGTGCTGGCCGTATGTCTGAAGCATCGGAGCCGGCATTTGCAAAACGCGCAGCGGCAACCGAGCAAATGAAGCGCGAAGGTATAGACGACGCCCAGCGCACCACGTATATTCCCGGTGTGAGTGAGTTACTCTATCGCGGGATTACCCCAATGGGTTATCAACGTTTGTGGGACGTGATGAAACATGCACCAGAAAATGTCATAACGGGGCGAGAGACAAAGTCATCGTTTACTTTCAAGGGTGAAGAA
Source organism: uncultured Gammaproteobacteria bacterium (assembly GCA_964636345.1). Lineage (GTDB taxonomy): Bacteria > Patescibacteriota > Patescibacteriia > Magasanikbacterales > JBBTXJ01 > JBBTXJ01. The sequence goes on from CAZWRL010000007.1 coordinate 27,970, forward strand.
ATGACTGCCCACACCTGGCGCACGCATGAACGTAACGACGCGTGGTGCCTCTATCTTGGTCTACCACAGAAATATGGCTCTTTTGGTATTTCCGATTATCAACCCTTCAAGAGCGCCGAAGATAAATATTATTATAAAATTAACGGTTGGCTCGATACGTTTGGTTCGTTATTTCAGGAAGAAAAAGGTAAGACAAAAATTCAGCAGATCGTAGAATTTATAAAAGCTCGTGCGCAATTTAAGGATGATACAGAATGGGAACAACATGTTAAAAGCGATCCGAGTAAGAAATATTGGGTGGGTGGACTCGTTTTTTCCTCGTTTGTTGATAAGGATACAGTTGTTGCCTTTGATACAAAGTTTGATGAGAATATCGCGACTGACGAGAAGGAGGTTTATAGTGCCATGGGGAGTTTTAAATTATCGAAGGGTGTTGATGAAAGAGGCCATTACATTTCCTATTATGATAAGTGGAATTTGGAAAGGTCGGTTGAGGGTGAGGAAGGATTGATTGGTAAGTCGTTCGAGATATATGACCGGATTTATTATGATCCAATTTCATTTGCAGAAGCTGCACCGTAACCTCAGCCATCAGGTGTGTAGCAATTATATGGTATAATAATTATATGGTATAATAAAGATGTCGTTTACTCTAATCGTTATACCTCATATGGAGAATCTAACCCTGACGACTCCGCCAACAGAGAGAAAACAGGCTCCGCTTTGGTTGGTGGTGGTTTTGGCATTCGTCTTACTCATTAATGGCGGTTTTGCTTTTTGGTTTTGGTTGAAAGGTACAGCGCTTCAAAGAGAAATACGAGAACTAAGTCAGCGTCAAGTACAGGTGCCCGCTCAAGATGCAGTCGCCTCACAAGGAAATGGTGGCGCGCCAATCAGTCAACGCATCATCGGGGCATTCGTAACGCGGCAGATTGCGGATGACAATGTGAAGGAACTTACTATAAGTGAGCGCGGTGGGATGCTGTTTATCAATACACAGACACCGGAAGGAAGCAGGTCGCTTCGTCGGGAGGCAGTACTTGCGTTGGCCGGTTCTGGTTTTGTGTTAAATGATGTGGTGGGTAGCATCGCTGGTGTCAATCCAGAGGATCCTAATCGGGTTTACTTCATGGCGACGGCAGTTGATACTAGTTCAGTAGATAGCGATGGGTTGCCAAGCAAAGTAATCAACGCGCTGTTTCAGTATCATCTTGAAACAGGGTCGCTTGAAGAGGTGTATCGCGATGAAAAGAGCGGGAATATTAGGAGGACTCTCGGGAGCGCTGGTTCAAAGATTGTGATAGTTGGTTATGTGCCAGAGTTTTCTCCCGGACCATGTTTTTCACCCTGGCTTGATAATAATAGTTTACAATATTTTGAACTCGCGGATCCGCAGAGAGGATTACAGGTGTATCAACAATCACCAGAAAAGGTTTCTGCAGAAGTAAAAAAGAAACAGCTTTGTGAAGCTGAGTTTGAGTAAGAAAAAACAATGGTATTTCATTTTAACATTTATAGTATGAAAAAACACAGTTCTCTTTCCAATTGGAGTGTAAAGATCGGTTTGGCTGCTGTCGCGTTGCTGGCAGCAATATTTGTTGCAACAAAAACGAGTTCTATCGCATTACAGCCCGATAAAGCCACAGCACAGGCGTATCGGCAGCAACGCAGAGTTACCAGTTCAACTCTGTATCTCGCACCGATTGACGCGACACCAAATGTATATGGTAACGCCACCAGTAGTCCCTATTGGTTTGCTTCCGAACGCTTTCCCAATGAGCGGCCTGGCTTTGGAACGTTGGTGTTGGAAGAAGCGTGTGACAATACTACCTATGTGTATACCAACTCTACGAGTGCGACCGTAAGTTTTTACTTCCCTCTCTCGCGCTATATTCCGCAAGGCGCAGAAGTGGCCGATGTGATTTTAGGTACCTGTGTGAGTACTAATAATTCGCCGCAGGGTCGTAATGCCAACGGATCCCAAATCGGCGTAGAGTTAAAATTTAATAATCGTCCCGAGGTGCGCGCTATAGGAACCGTAGTGACAAATGCGAGCACCCACCTGATTAATCGACCAGCTATCAAACTTCATCCTGCACAAGCAGAGGTAGTAGGGGCGTCGACGACGATGGAGATATCATTTGGATTGCGGCCACACTTCAGCGCGTTGGGGGCGCGTATTAGTAAGTTGCGTGCGCAGGTGCGGTTCCGGATGCCGCAGTAAATCAGATTAATTTTGACAATTATATGTCTCAATTTGAAACATGCCCTCCTTTCGCTCTGACGCGGAAGTGACGAGGATTGTGAAGCATCCAGAATTGCGTGAGGCAAGAAGGCAAACGGATCGGCGGGAGCGTATTAGGCAGGTTGATGAAGAAAGCAAGCGTTTCATGGAGGGGGATGCGGAGCTTCTCAAACAGCTCGAGGTAGAGCGGGCGGGATTAGAACAAGAGAACCGGTTGATGATGAGTAATTTACACACACTGGATCAAATCACCACTGGGCTTGAGGGGCCACCTTCAAATGATGAAGATGTAGTTTTGGATAAAATGGATAGTTTTCTCAAACGGACTGCCACTAAAACATTGAAGCGCGTTGGTACGCTTACTTCGCCTTTGGTCGTTGCAGGGATGCTTGTCCCTCCCGCCATCCCGTTTCTTAAGGCAGTGTTGGCTGGCGGCAGTCTTCTTGCGTTTGGTATTACCGTAGCTGAAGAGGGAATGCGAAGTTGTGGTCGTTACCTTGTGGAACGTAATCCGGAAGCGCTAAAGGGGGCTGGTTTGTCTGAAAAGGCTAAGCGATTTTTGGGTATAACAACAAAAAAGCAAGCACAAGAAAGTCAAATTTAGAAACTGTATGAAACAAAAAGCCGAAAAATTGTCTCCTAAACAAGAATTAGCCGCAGTGCGTGAAATGCGAAGCCGGATTAAAGAATTTAATGCGTTGTTGCAAGAGTTCCAGCTCGCAATTATAAAACGTAAAATTAAAAAGAGTATTAAGAAATAATGGGGATGGTGGAGAAAAAAAGGTTTTGTTACAATTACTATTGTAACTGATAGTCGCTGGAAAACGGGATAAAGAATCGTACTATGATCGAAGGTGAACCAAAACGAGAATCATTAGCCGATGCACTGGTTACATTACGAAAAGAAATACACGAGAAGATGAGGAAAGAATTGACCGAACGATTAAAAGAGAACCCAATCCCATCGGAAGATGAAATATACATTACGGTATTCCGTGAAATGCTAGAACCGCAGGTCCGTGATGCTGTTTTTGTATTTCGTCGTAAGGGGTACACGCCGGAATCATCGGGGTTTACCGGAGACGCAAAAGAGCAATTGCTGGACGGCTACTTCACACTTGATGATGAAACCGTTAAAAAGATAGAAGCGTTTGGTGCAACGGTAACGATGGAAAAATTATATGGTGAAAAAAGTGGTATTATTGGAACGATGATCTCCTTTAAACCAAAAACTGATAGACTAGAAAGTATGAAAGCCGCATGGGATCACATTGCATCGCTTTTGCCGGATCGTGGCGAGCCAGGTCCACCCTCAATAAATGGTGAACCGGAACAATTTGAGGATCAGTATGCGCCACATCGTCCAGATATTGCTCGTGCTCGTATAAAACGCGCACTAGCACTATTTCGAGATTATACTGATCCCGCGATTGTTCGGAAACAGGAAGAGCGGTTACAGCAATTAGAAAATACGGTGGTGCAAAGATAACAGGCTGTGTTACAATATTGACAACAGCATTATTAATTAATTAATTCGTTTATGTCATTCACCATAAAATCTCTTTCAGCAATGGAGGTATTGGATTCTCGTGGCAATCCTACAGTCCGCGCATTTGTGCAATTAACATCGGGCTGTGTTGGTGAGGCATCCGTGCCAAGCGGTGCCTCAACGGGTACCCATGAGGCATGGGAATTGCGCGATGGCGGTAAGCGGTATGGCGGCGCGGGCGTGCAGAAGGCCGTCAAAAATGTGAACGAGCCCATCGCGCGCGCATTAAAAGGAATGGACGCGCGCGAACAGCGAAAGATTGATGA
>CAZWRL010000008.1:0-28315 GCA_964636345.1 uncultured Gammaproteobacteria bacterium
CAGATGTGTATAAGAGACAGGCATGCGCCAGTGCGCGCGCTTTTTTATAGTTGAGTTTGCCTGCACGAATCGCGTCTTGCATTTCTTTCGGTACCTTCACAAAAAGAAGAAGCGCGTGAATCACCGATGTTGATTCACCGGTCTTCTTAACAAGATCGTCAATGCTCAATCCAAATTCCTCGCGCAACTGATGATAGGCCTCCGCGCGCTCCATCGGATTCAAATCCTTCCGTTGCACATTCTCAACGATGGCAAGCTCTAATTTTTCCTGATCTTCCACGGAACGCACAATCGCGGAAATTTTTTCTTTGCCCAACAATTCCATCGCGCGCAACCGGCGCTCACCTACTACCACATGATACCGTTCGCCATGAGGAGATACCACAATCGGTTGTAGCAACCCCTTTTCCGCAATTGAATCCGCAAGCGCCCGCAATTCTTCTTTCCCAAATTCTTTACGCGGCTGAAAAGGATTCGGGTCAATAAGACGAATGGGAATTTCAATCAAACGCCCCTCGGATGACATCGCAAAAGGTTGATCCAAAAGCGCTGTCCCTGTTTTTTTATCGGGTATCAACGAAGAAAGTCCGCGGCCAAGAGCCATAGGGTTGTAAAAAATTAAGCGGGTGAAACGGCGTGTAATGCCAACATCTCGCGCGCCAGACGTTCATATGCTTTGGCGCCCTTCCCCTCCGGATCATACGCCAAAATGCTCTGGCCGTAGCTTGGCGCCTCGGCCAAACGCACCGTGCGTGGAATCACGGAACGAAAAATCGTATTGGGAAAGTAGCGATACAGTTCCTGCCACACGTCTTGTGACAACGAATTGCGGCCGTCATACATGGTGAGGAGCGCGCCCGCGATCTTGAGCTCCGGCTTGATGTGTTCCTGAATGAGCCGAATGGTCTCCAGGAGCTGTCCCAGACCCTCCAGGGCGTAATATTCGGCCTGCACCGGTATCAACACCTCATCGGCCGCCACCAGGCCGTTAATCGTCAAAAGCCCAAGCGAGGGCGGTGAATCAATCACCACGTAATCATAGGCGTGTTTGGCCTCTTCAACGATGCGCTGAAGACGAAATTCACGCTCCGGTTCATTCACGAGCTCAACATTGGCGCCTGCCAAATTAGGCGCGGCAGGAACCAAGCGCAGACCCTCATGGGCGGTGTTGCGCACCACTTCGCGCAAACTTTTAGTACCGATAAGCGCGTCGTATAAACTTTCTTCAATATCCTCGCGCCGGAAACCAAGGCCGGCCGTGGCATTCCCTTGCGGATCAAGATCAATGAGTAATACAAATTGCCCCTGCGCGGCAAGATATGCCGCCAAATTCACCGCCGTTGTTGTTTTCCCCACTCCACCCTTTTGATTGACAACCGAGATGATTTTTGCCATAATAAGACGTACCTATTATATCACACTCTGGGCGAGTGGTGGAATGGTATACACGCACGACTCAAAATCGTGTGCCGCAAGGCGTGAGGGTCCGACTCCCTCCTCGCCCACAACAGCATCTGCTATACTTAAGGAAAAGGTCGCATCATATTTTTTTAATTTTTTCCTATGTCAAAATACTTACCACTTGGATTCGCCGTGGCAGCGCTCGTGCTCGTCGGCGGTGGATGCTCTAAGACAGCCGAACCATCGGTCTTTGAAGGTGCCGATGCCGGTCCCGAAACACTCATCTTCTCGCTCTCCGCGCAAAATAACTCCGGAGAATCCGGCACTGCAACGATCACACCGATTTCAGACACACAATCACGGGTGTCTTTCACCGTAACGGGCGCGCCAGCAGGAGTAGCACAACCAGTGCACATTCACACCGGATCATGTCCAACGCCGGGCGGCGTGAAATACCCACTTACCAATGTAGCGAACGGAGCAAGCGAAACCGTATTAGATGTCACCGTCGCGGCGCTCAAAGCACAGGCGCCACTTGCACTCAATGTGCATAAATCAACGACAGAAGTAGGCGTCTTTGTCTCGTGCGGCAATCTTCCGAAATAAGGTACTACAAAACAAAAACCCCGATGTATCGGGGTTTTTGATTGAAATTTTTGTGATAAAAAAAGTGGACCCGATGCTAATCAAGTCCGTGAGGTGAAGGTGTGCGGAGTAGCACCCTTTTGCGACTTTCCCTTGCGGAAAAGCTCACCTCTTACCGTTACCGCTGTTGTACCGCCGACACTCGGTACTCGCAACGGCGCGAAATCGGCATTTAAGTTTTCCCGAAGGATCCCTCATCAACCGATAACTCGTATGCTACATCACATTCGTGAATTGGACGCTCTTGGAAGCCCCTTATCTTGCGACAGGTTGCTACCGCTGATCGCTCATTTCGCGAACATGCCTTGGCCGATGGTGGCGCCACCGGTTTACAGGGGTCATTGGACATACGAGGTTTCCATTTTCCATCGCGTTTAAATGCTTCTCCGTGAATCACGATTGGCTTTCTTTCGATTGCCGCGCGACCCAAGCATATACATGCGATGTTTGAGAGAGGATGGAATTCCTTTTGCCAACTTGCTGCGATCCTCCTCGCGGAATGAGCGCACTTGGGTTGGTGATTCCTAAGCCGAGAACTGGGCGAACCATATTCTCAACCGAGGACCATGTTCTAGTCGCTTCGCCCGAGTGTTATCCCGAGTGGTGCGCCTGCTTCCTTGGCCACAAGGATTCAGGAAAACATGGTGACCGTTGCATGTGGTGAGCGTTCCAACGAGTTGCCTCGTTTAACTTTTCACTTCATGCCGCCCTTTATCTCTGGGTTTTTAGCTTGAACGGCTACTCATCCTTAGGTATCATTGCTGACCCTTGAGAACTTTTTTCCGTTCTTGCCGCTACCGTCTTTCCTGTCATGGATTGACGGCCCCAGGGCGGTTTACCTACTGGGAGTCCTTCCTTCGGACCGGAGTTTTTAGGCCCCGGGCGAACCCGGAGTTTTTACGCTCCAGGTCCCTAATGTTTTTTAGGCATCAGGGAAGGGTACTCTTTTCGGTTTATCTTTTTTGGCGGAGCTTGTTTCATCTCCTTAGCTACCCCCGGCCATGGTCAAATGGCCATTGATCGTTTTTAAGACGATAAAATATAGTTTACACGTCCTTCTTTTTGTTGTCAAGTGCTATCTGTGGATAACTTTTGTAAGCCTGTTTATAAAGGGTATTACGGCTCCAACACGGGGTCGCTCTCCCCTGCCACCGAATACACCACGCGTGAAACCGTTGGAAATTGTTGTAATGTTTTTTCGATTTGCGCGCGCGCTGCGGTGACGGCACATGAACCAACAATCTGCCTAATGGCCTTATTGAATTCAACATAGGCAACCCCATCAACAATAGAAAGCACGGGCGAATCAACACCGGGCGGAAAAATACTGCGATAACCGTCTTGCCATTCTTCCGCGGTCGGTCCTGCAAGCACATGGTCCAGTGCCGCGTGTCCAACCGCATACGTTTCAGGAACCGTGCGCGTGACAGCGTGAACGATGTCACAGCGCGCTTTCTGCTCACCTTCTTTGATAAGAAATGCTTTTACGGTGGTAAAATTTATAGCTGTCCGAACCGGAATACGTACCATATGAATGGGCAGACCATCTTTTGCCGATGCTTCAAACACCTCAACATATACTATCGTATCGGGCGGCGCATCAAAAGCAACGGCTGTTTTGTATGGCCCTGACTGGCCAACATCCGGCGCATCCGCGGTAGCAAAACCGCGACCGCGAATAATGCCACGCTCGTCGCGCACAAGCACAGACACCGTATTTTCAAAAGCAACCGCATTTCCCGCGACAATCACCGGACTTGCTATCTGGGTATACAGCACAGGCAAGCGCACGGAAATACCGTTATTACTCGTGTTAACCGGCGTGCTATCCCATGCGGGCTTTGATGGCTGTCCTCCACGCTCCTTCGTTTCCTCCACTGCGACACCCGGCTTCTTCTCAACAGCTGCCCGGTCATCATTTTTTCCAAGATACAGAGAAAAAATAATCAACACCGCCGCAACGAAAACCCCAACTAAAAGACAAGAGAGAAGTACGAAAATCAATAATTTTTTGTTCATATGGCAAACAGTATAACTCATTCCCACACAAAAGCGCCATATACCCACGTGGCAAGCGCTTGCGCTTCAGTGAAACGCGCGTAGTGGTCTTTCGCGCCGAGCACCACCACCTGCAACTGATGGCCAGTAGCATCTTGAAACGCGGTCACAAAATTATATCCCGCCTCCGGTAAATAACCCGTTTTGCTGCCAATAATTTTATCAATGGTTTTGGTAATTTTTCCGAGGAGCAACCAATTGGTGCTTTCCACCTTCCGCACCGCGCCGCCCTGCGTACGAATATCATAATGAGCGGTGCCGAGCGCCTCGCGCAAAAGCGGTCGCTCAAAAGCGAGTTGCAACAAACGCACGGCATCGTTCGCGGTTGCCATATTATCCGGCGAGAGTCCGGCTGGATCCGCAACACGCATACGCTCCAAAGGTAACGCATCAATTTTAAGACGCATCTTTGCCACAAACGAGGTTGATGATGATGTGACGGCATCAACAAGCGACATCGTTGCGCTATTTGACGAGCCAACCAAACTTGCAAATAGCAAATCACGCAACGTCACCACATCACCTTCTTCCACAATATGCGGCCCGTCAATACCGCGAATTTTTTTCACCGTTGTGGTTGCCTGCCAGTTTGGCTCTTGATCAACAATCACCAGCGCGGTTAATAATTTAGTAATGGAGGCGAGCGACTGCGGCGTATCCGCGTCATGCGCAAAAAGGACGGCGCCACTGCCCGCGTCAATCACGAGCGCGCTTTTTGCGGTGATACCGGGAGCCACCGGCGCGCTATCACGCGCGCGGGGCGGCGCGGGCGACTTTGGAACAGGCGGCGGCGACAGCATCGCCCGATCAACCGTTGTCACCGTTCTTCCGGTGAGCGGGAACCCATACAACGCCGCGGGCGCGAGCGTTTCCGCGCTCACCGGAGCGCCGTGCAAAATTTCCGCGCCCATAAGAACACCGGCGCCCGCGACGCCGATGGTGGTCAAAAAAGCGAATAACCAGCCGGTTTTTGGCATACGATCACGCGTGTGCTTCCGTACTTTGTAATACCGCTTCAATATCGGGATGCTGATGCAGTTCGTCGTATTGCGGCAATTCCGCAACCGATTTTACGCCCAAATGACGCAAAAATTCAAAACTCGGCTCATACACTTCCGTGTGCATGACCGGATCTTGATGCTCCTCAATCAAACCGCGCATGAGCAAATTACGCGCGATAAGCGAACAATTCACTCCGCGAATCAATTCCAATTCCGCCTTGGTCACCGGCCCGCGATACGCGATAATGGTGAGTGTTTCCAGTTGCGGACGCGTTAATTCACCGCGCACCTGTTCTTTTAAGAACGCGCCAATAAGCGGCCCCGCATCAGGTTTGGTGGCGAGCGTCACATCCGCGCCGCGACGCAAAAGCGTTAGCCCGCCATCCGCTTCATATTTTTTCTCCAGCTCCGCGAGCGCTTCACTCACGGCTTGTTCATCGCTTTTCATCAATTTTGCAAGCTGTCGCACGGAAAGCGGAGTACTCGCCACAAACAGCATACTCTCAATTTTTTCGGCAAGTGATAATGCCATATCAAACCGCGGCGATATGAATTTCATGAAATAACGAACGCTGATGTAATGTTACTTTGCGTTGTTTGGCAAGTTCCAAAAGCGCCAAAAAATGCACCACGCGCTCGGCGATATCCGCATTCTTGCTCAAGAGCGCGCCAAACGCAATGCGTTTGCTCCGTTCAAGAATGGCATAAATGCGCGCGAACGATTCTTCAATAGAAAGAGTAACCGTATTTGAAACGCGCTCCACAATCTCGCGCCGCTTGGTATGCGCGCCGATCAACTGTTGCATGACCTGTTCCAAAAGCGACCCGGAAACCCCCTTCGGCGGCACAAATTCCCCCATTGCGGAAGGCACGTCGCGTATAAATGAAACAGCATCGCCGGCAAAACGCTGTTCCACATCACGCGCCGCCTCCATAAACTTTTTATAGAGCCGTAACTGATCCTCAAGCGCGATGCCCTCTTCCTCCGGCGCGCTGTCCGGCACGAGCAATTTTGACTTCAAATACACCAGCCGCGCCGCAATCACTAAAAAATCCGCAATCTCCGCTGTGCGCGACGCATCAAGTTTTTCCACATACGCGAGGTACTCTTCTGTTACCTTTGCAAGCGACACCTTGGAAATATCTAAATCTTCCTTTTCAATTAATTGCAAAAGAAGATCAAGCGGCCCACGGAATTGTTCCAGTCGTGTCTCAAAAATCATGCGTCAAGTTTAATATGCAATTCTTTTAACTGTTCCGGAGGAAGATCGCCAGGCGCATCCATCACCGCCGTTTGCCCCGAACCGGTCATAGGAAACGCCACCACTTCACGGAGCGCCGCTTCACCCGTCAGATTCATGATGTTACGCTCCACGCCGAGCGCAATGCCGCCATGCGGCGGCGCGCCATAGGTGAATGCTTCAAGCATATGCCCCACAGAATTTTCAATTTCTTCATCCGTATATCCCATGATCTTGTAGGTGGCGCGCAACACTTCTGGCTCATGCGCGCGGATGCTTCCGCCGCCCGCTTCGTAGCCATTGCATACCAAATCATATTGCGAGGTCAGAATGTCTGCGATATCTCTGCCAGCAAGATGATCCTCGCGCGATGCAGGCAGCGGATTGGAGAACGGATTATGCGTGAATGTCCAGCCGCCCTCATCGGTCTTTTCAAAAAACGGAAAATCAATAACCCATGCGTAGGCCAGCACCGCCGGATCATTCTTTTCTTGATCGGTGCGCATATCAAATTTATCAACGCCATACGTTGCCAGCGCTTCTTGATACGTCATACGCGGAAATGGTTTTTGTTTAATCGTGAAACCCAATTGTTCAACCACCGCAATCATCATCGCCTCAATCATGTTCAAAAGATCCTCGCGTTCCACAAAACTCATTTCAATATCAACCTGCGTATGTTCAAACCCGCGATCGGCGCGCAAATCCTCATCGCGCAAACAGCGCGCAATTTGAAAATAGCGCTCAAAACCCGCCACCATCAACAACTGTTTATACTGCTGCGGTGATTGCGGCAACGCAAAAAATTTACCGGGCTTCAGGCGGGATGGCACCACGAAATCCCGCGAGCCCTCCGGCGTTGCTTTTGAGAGAAGCGGCGTTTCTATTTCCACAAAATCATTATCAAACAAATAGCGACGACACCCCTCAACAAAACTGCTGCGCAACCGTAGATTGCGCTGCGCTCGTTCGGTGCGCAAATCAAGATAGCGATATTTCAACCGCGTCTCCTCATTGATGGCTCCCGTATCTTTAGAAATCTCAAAAGGAAGCGCCTGACACGCATTCATAACCTCAATTTTTTTCGCCAACACCTCAATCGTGCCGGTCGGCAAGTTTTTATTGATCTGTTTTCCACCGCGCCGTTTTACCTCACCGGTCACCGCAATCACCCATTCATCGCGGATGGCGGGGAGCGCTTCTTGTGATGCGGCGTCCAGCTCGCCCGGCACGCACACCACTTGCATAATCCCGCTCCGATCGCGAATATCCAAAAAAACCACCTTGCCCATATCACGGCGGGAATGCACCCATCCTTTGAGCACTACTTGTTTTCCCTCCTGTTTCAATGTCTCTTGCGTCAAAATTCGTTCCATAAAATAGAAAGCCAGCTTTGAGTTTAGCAAAATACGGCGCGGGACGCAACTAGTTGTTCAAAAGCGCCCAATCACCCACATCTCGGCGCGTGAATGTTGAAAATTCCGGATATTTCTCAAGATCGGCAATCACATCTTTATGCATAATCCATAGGTGATAGGTCTCTTCCCTCTCAAGATAATGGGCTCCATTTTCACGATCAACGGCGATAGGTTCAACGGATCCCTGATACCTCAAATACCAATAGGTCGCTGGCAAAATACGCCCAAAATTCCATTCAGCAGTGCGATACAGAACAAGAAACCCGTTTTCCGGAACGTTTCCACGAATAAGAGCGGCCGCATCACGTGCTGGCGCGCTTGGCGCTGGATTCCAATGCGGCAACTGCATGCCATAAAAAACCAAAAGCGCCACCACGCCAATGGTGGCAAACGCGCGCGGCACACCGGCATGCTTTAACGCGGACGCGGCGATCACATAGAGAGCCGGCACGACACCAAGCACATACCACGAAAGTTTTGTTTGCATGAATGAAATCACGAGAGTAAACGAAGCAACCCAGACCATGAGGAGAATAATCGCCGCGGTGAAACGAATTTTTTCCACCCGCGCCGGCGCGACAAACGCAATGCTGTAACGCACAATCCAAAAAAGCGACATCAACGCCGCCGCGGCGGTCACAAAGGGTTCCGTGTTCCAAAGATACCGCGCGTAAAACCACCACGGACCTGCGTGTCCCTGCAGAGGCCCGGTGATGCGCGAAAAAAACTGCTCTTTAATATAGACCGCGATAAACTGCTCGCGATACGCTAGGTACGCAAACACGTGCCACCATCCGCCAATACCGAGCGTCGCAAGCGCGAAGCCCGCCCAGTGATACCATCGGTAGCGATACGGAAGCGGCGTATGGCGCACGCGCACTTTTAATGTCAAAATCGCGTGGGTGAGGAGCGGAATGATAATCGCAAAAATTCCCAGCGCTCCGCGCGTGAAGATGGCAAAACCAGCCGCCACACCGGCCATCACCAACCACCATTCAAAACCACTCTGCCAACTGCGCACAAACGCATAGAGCGCCGCGAGGAACCAGACCAAAAAAAGCACATCGTGATTCCCCGAACGCGCCATGTGGTAATCCAAAAAAATCGGCGAGAGCGCAAAAAGCAACGCCGCCCAAAAACCCACATACCAAGAAAACAGCCGCCGTCCGATACCATACAACAATAACACGGAACCAATACCGGCAAGCGCGGGGAAAAATCGCACGGCAAATTCCGTAAAACCAAACAGTTTAAAAGAAATCGCGTTCAGCCAAAAGGGTAACAACGGCTTTTCCAACCACGGCTGTCCCATGAGCGTCATGTGCAACCAGTCGCCGCGTTCCGCCATTTCCGCCGCAATCGTGGCATAGATTCCCTCGTCCCAATCATGAAGCGATACCTCGCCCACGCGATACAACAAAACAAAAACTGATACAAGAAGGAGTATCAGCGCGGGAAGTGTTACGCGTACGCGATTGAGTGTGGTCATGGGACGAAAACGTAGAATGGAAGTGTCATCGGCAACTCAAAATGATGCTCGGCAAATCTCTGCCACCGTGTCAGATGTTCCAAAGGTCTCTCAACTACGGTGCCCGGATTATAGCCCATGATGGCCACATAACGCCACAAGGCGCGAATAAAAATTTTCAAAACCGCGGTCGGCGCGGCGCGATCCAGTGTGACAAAAAAACGACGGAGAAAATTAAACAGCGCGCGATCAGGCGCGCCGACGTGCACGGTTCGCACCAAGAGGCCCGCGATATACTGGGCCATCACACTTTTTACGAACGACGCGCGGATATGCGGAAAGGACGCAACCGGCTCTGCCGACAGTAATTTGTCCGAGCCGGCGCGCGCCGTCTCCACATACGCAAACATGCCGGGTTCAAGATGGGATGATTGTTTGCTCAACATTTTTTTAACGCCAGCCGCGTACGCAAAAACCAATCCACGCTCTTTCGTATAGAGCGTGATGCGCTGGTCATATTCGCGGATGTCCTCACGAGCGAGCACGATGGCCGTCAACATACGTTTCCGCAATCATCATCGCCGCGGCGCTATCCAGGGGAATATTAAAATCCTTGGCGAACCGCGCGGCTGCCTGCGTTGAGAGTCGTTCATCAACGGTTTCTATCGTCCAATCCGTTTCATCGCGCAAAAATTGCACGACCTGTTCCACCACATCCGCTTGCGGCCCGCGTTCGCCGGACAGGGTGTAGGGCATGCCTACCACTATCACCGTGACCTGCTTTTCTTTAATAAGAGGCGCGAGGTCCGTTCGTAAATTCCACTTTCCGGCATTCGGAATTGGCGCGAGCGGCACCGGCGTGGTCGTGCCATCCGGCACCAACGCCAGGCCTATCATGTTTGAGCCGTAATCCATTGCCAAAATGCTCATAGGCGGTTATGATACCATAAACGGATTAAAATGGTAGTATATGGAATTACCTAACAAAAACTATAACGCGCTCACGCCTGAAGAAGAAAATGTCATCGTGCACAAAAAAACGGAAGCGCCGTTTTCAGGGAAATTTAACGCCTACAAAGAAAAGGGCGTCTACATGTGTAAGAGATGTGACACCGCATTATACCAATCCGACGATAAATTTGATGCCGGTTGCGGGTGGCCGAGTTTTGATGACGAAATAGCGGGAGCCATTGAAAAAATTCCGGATAACGATGGCATCCGAACCGAAATTCTCTGCAAGAACTGCGGCGCTCATTTGGGGCATGTATTTGAGGGCGAAAAAATGACAGAAAAAAATATCCGCCATTGTGTCAACTCGCTTGCTTTAAGTTTTAAAAAACAATAAAAAAAGCTGACGTTACCCTTCGTCTGGCCGGCGAGTGACCACCATCGGGTCGCCGTCGGTTGCGATCACGGTGTGCTCAAAATGCGCGCACAAACTGTCATCTGCCGGAACAATCGTCCATCCGTCGTCTAGTGTTTTTACCTCATGGGTGCCCAGTGTGACCATCGGTTCCAAGGCAAGCACCATGCCCGATTCAATCTTCACGTTTTCAAGCGCCTTCTGATAATAATTCGGCACCTGCGGCGGCTCATGCACTTTGTATCCCACGCCATGTCCCACCAGCGCGCGCACAATGCCATAGCCAAACGGCTTCAAATAATTTTCTATCGCGCGGCCAATATCCGCAACGCTCTTTCCCGGCCGCACTTTGGCCATGCCAATCTCAAGCGCTTTTTGCGTGCGCTCCAATAATAACTCAACTTCTTTTTTAACCGGCCCAAGCGGAACGGTGAGGGCGGTATCTGTAAAAAAGCCATTCTCCGCCGGCCACCGCATGCCAATATCTATACTCAAAATATCGCTCGCCCCAAGCGCGCGAGCGCGATTGCCGGGCGCATGCACCAATTCCTCATTCACGCACGCGCATATGGTGGATGGAAACGGCGTATCTCCTGTGCGAGCTTTGTATCCCTTAAATGAGGGTACACCGCCCGCCTCAATAATCAATCGCTCCGCTTCGGTGTCCAGTTGCGCAAGTGTAACACCGGGCGCCGCCATTTTTGCCAATTTCTCTAAAATGGCGCCTATGCGCTGGCCGCCTTCTTGTATCAATTTCAGTTCGTCAGGTTTTTTGGTCAAAGACATATTCCAATTCTTTGTACACTTCCTCAACCGTGCCCATGCCGTCAATTTCATCAAGCACCTCTTTTTTACGATAAAAATCCAGCACCGGTTTCATGGCCTCGCGGCCCATTTCTTGAAAACGTTTGCGCATCACGTCAGGATCATCGTCGGCGCGATGCTCAAGCTCGCGACGTTTGGTCACGCGTTCTATTGCCTGTTCTTCAGAAAGCGCGATCCAAATCGCTTTGACCTGCGCCGTCACCTGCTTTTCTTCAAAGTGTTTCCAAAATGCTTGCGCCTGCTCGCGGTTCCGAACAACGCCATCAAGCACCATATTTTTTCCTTCGGCGAGCCACGCGTCAAACGCCTTAAAACTTAACTTATAAATAAGCTCATCAGATACCAAACCGCCTACCGCCATTGTTGCGAGCGCCTGCGCGGTTTCCTCGTCTGGATTTTTTTCGTTTTTCAGCGCGCGCAATAAATCGCCGGTGGACAGATGCGCCCATCCCCGGCGATCACGCAACAACTCCGCCTGGGTTCCTTTGCCGGAACCGGGCGGGCCAAGTAATACGAGAATCATGGAGACAGTGTAGCGGAAAAAGAAAAAACATGCAATCATGACACCATGAAATTTGTTGTGCTATACTAACATCCAACCAGCGCAACACGGAGGTAAACTATGCGCACGAAGTTGCTCGACGGCGGACAGCTGTACCCAGACCCGGGGCCGGCCATCATCACCTGTGCCATCCCAGAAGGCCCCTAGGCCTCCGTCCACGTCACGGCCAGGACTTAACATCCTGGCCTTTTTTATACACAATTGACAATGCGAGGAAGCGTGCTATTATATTTATATGAATGGAGAATCTTTCCAAAAAAATCAGGAGGATTTGAATAAAGTGGTTACTCTCGGTGTTCTGTTAGAATACACCGATGAATTTTTGATGCCCAAAATGCAGGAAATGGTCACTGATGCCGTTAGCGGCGCTATAGCACAATCCGAACATCGTATGACTGATACCATCAATGGCGCTATTGCAAAATCAGAACAGCGCACGACTGATACCATCAATGGCGCTATTGCAAAATCAGAAAATCGCCTGATGGATTATATTGACCGACGGTTGACTGATTCCACCGCAGAACTTTTCAAAAAACTCGAACAGAAATTCCAAACCGAGCGTCAATTCAAAGATAAGGTAGTAGAACTCTTTAAACGGCACAACATCGGCACTTCGGAAGATCTCGCGTTTCTGGACGGACTCGTCAAGGGCGGGTGGTGAGCACAACAAAAAATCCCCCGACGGTCGGGGGATTTTTTGTCGGAGATTCTGAAACAAGTTCAGCATGACACACTATAACCGATCGTACTCGCGCATGGTGAGCTGGGCTTCAATTTGTTTTGCGGTTTCAATGGCAACGGACACCACAATCAAAATACTCGTGCCGCCAATAACCAAACTAGACGACCCGGTCACCTGTTGCAACGTGAGCGGCAGGACCGCGATGACCGCCAAAAATAAACCGCCAAAAAGCAAAATGCGTGCTGAAATTTTTCCAAGATACCGCGCGGTTTCCATGCCGGGACGAATGCCGGGAATAAACGCGCCCTGTTTTTGCAAATTCTCCGCCACCTGATCCGGATGAAAAATGACGTTGGTGTAAAAATACGTAAACCCAAACA
This sequence comes from uncultured Gammaproteobacteria bacterium, assembly GCA_964636345.1. GTDB lineage: Bacteria > Patescibacteriota > Patescibacteriia > Magasanikbacterales > JBBTXJ01 > JBBTXJ01. The sequence continues at coordinate 13,048 of CAZWRL010000008.1, forward strand.
CCATCACAAAATAGAGCACGCCGTACACTAGCTGATCTTGAAACACCGCAATCACCCACTGCGCCGCGTCAACCAGCCACTGACTTTTCGCGCGCAGGAAAAATTGCGCGAGCATGGGCGGAAACAAAATAACGGAAATAGCGAAAATAATGGGGATCACACCGGCCATGTTCACGCGAAGCGGCAGATGCGTTTGCACGCCGCCGGCAATGCGCCCGCCGCCAATTTGCCTGGCATGTGAAATGGGAATCTTGCGCTGGCCTTCATTTAAAATCACCACGCCAATAATAGTGATCAGCACAACCACCCCAAACAAAACCATGTTAATCACCTGCGAACGATCAAAGGTTACAAAGGCATTACGCAACGTGCCCGGCAAGCCGGCAATGATACCGGCAAAAATCAAAAGGGAAATACCATTCCCAATCTTTTTTTCTGAAATCAGCTCACCGATCCACACCAAAAACAGCGTGCCCGCGGTCACGGTCAACATAATAATAAAGAGCCGCAATGCAGACGTGTTTTCAATGATGGGAAGCGACGAGTTTTCGAGCAGTGTGATGGTGCCGTAAGCCTGCAAGAACGCGAGCGGCACGGTCAAATACCGCGTCCATTGATTGATGACGCGCTGGCCCGACTCACCTTCTTTGGAAAGTTCTTCCATGCGCGGAATAATCATGGTCAAAAGCTGTAAAATGATGGATGCCGTAATGTACGGCGCAACACCTAACATCACCACGGAAAAATTTTCCATGGTGCCGCCGGAAAACAAATTCAAGAGACCAAAAATTTGGTTACTCGCAAAAAACGAACGCAAGTTGGCGATGTTGATACCCGGGATCGGCACATGCGCCGCGACACGAAAAATAACCAACATACCGAGCACAAACAGGATGCTGTTCCGAAGTTCTTTCGTGTTCCATATTGCCTTCAATTTGGCAATAAAGGTGTCCATAGATTACGCGTTAATCGTGCCGCCGGCCGCTTCAATTTTGCTCTTTGCGCCGGCAGTGACACGGCAACCTGAAAGTGAAAGCGCCTTTTTGATTTCTCCCGAACCAATAATCTTCACCCCGTGACGCGCGGTAGTAATCAAACCCTTCTTCAGTAATTTTTCCGGATTTACCGCGGCGTCCGCGTTAAACGCAGCGGCAAGCACATTGAGCGCGACAACCGCTGGCCGCGCGCGCTTACTCTTAAAACCGTGATATTTAGGAACACGTTGCAGTGTCTGCTTGAATCCAAGCCGTTTCAAACCAGCGCGTCCGCCGGAACGCGCGCGCTGTCCTTTGCCGCCGCGGCCGCTATACGTGCCATGACCCGAGGCATTGCCGCGACCCACGCGTATAACGCGCGTGCGCGCTCCCGGCGTTTTTTTAAGCGTATGAAGTGATAACATATTATGATTTCTTTGCCGCCCTCGGCGTATGCAATTGCTGTAACGCCGCAATCGTTGCGCGCGTCACGGTAATTTTATTCTTGCCGTTAAAAATTTTACTTGACGCGGATTCAATGCCGGCAAGCGCGAGCACAATGCGCACGGCTCCACCGCAGATCAAACCGGAACCCGGCGGCGCCGGGCGCAACAACACCGTGCTTGCCTTGTACTTTGCGCGCACAGCGTGCGGAATAGTACCGGCAACACGCCGCACCGTAACCACATGTTTTTTGGCAAGACGCGTTGCTTTTTCCATGGCCGCCTGCACGTCCTTGCCCTTTGCCGTGCCTTCGCCAACGCGGCCGTTATGATCGCCTACCACCACGCACGCGCGGAATGACATCTGTTTGCCACCTTTGGTCACGCGCGTCACGCGCGCCAAATCAACGGTTTCGTGATCAAACTCGTCCTTTGGTTCATTGTCGCGTCGGTTGTCTCCTCTTCGCTGTTGTCTCATATTAAAATACTAATCCCGCGTCACGCGCGCCATCCGCAAGCGCGGCAACGCGTCCGTGATACGCGTATCCGCTCCGATCAAAAACAATCGTGGTAATTTTTTGTTCTTGCGCTTTCTTCGCGAGCGCATATCCAACACGATACGCTTCCGCAACCTTACCGGTTCGCGCGCCAACGTCACTATCCTTAGCCGCGTCACGCACGCTCGCCGATACCAACGTTTTCTTCGCCTCATCATCAACCAATTGCACAAACAATCCGCGTAAACTGCGATGCACGGACAAACGAGGCCGCGCGCTGGTGCCGGTCATTCGCGCGCGGCTCCGTATTTTTCTACGCGCGCGCTTCTCTTGAAATGTTGTTGGTAATTTTGCCATAGAGTTTATGCCGCCGTCTTCATCGCTTTGCCTACCTTACGACGCACCACCTCATCAACATACCGAATGCCCTTACCTTTATAGGGTTCTGGTTTCCGAATCTTGCGGATGCGCGCGGCGGTTTCCCCTACCAGTTGTTTACTCATACCCTGCACGCTGATAACATTTTTGTCAAGGGTAATCGTAATGCCGTTTGGCACCGGAAACAAAACCGGATGTGAAAACCCAACGTCAAACCGCACATCCTTACCTTGCAAGGTAACCTTATATCCCACACCCTGCACCTCAAGTTTCTTTTCAAATCCAACGGTCACACCGAGAACCATGGAACGAACCAAACTGCCAAAAAGACCCCAGAGCGCGCGATCGTCTTTTACGTCAGGGTTCTTAACCGTCACTCCCGCCACGCCATCCGCCACGGTGACCATGACATGCGGATGCAACTTCTCTTCCAATGTTCCTTTTGGTCCGGTCACGCGCACCAAAGAATCCGCCACCGTTACCGTGACGCCCGCGGGAATCGCAATGGGTTTTTTACCGATACGTGACATAAGATTAGTACACTTCACAAATCACCTCGCCGCCCAAACCGTCTTTGGCCGCAGCCCGATTGGTCATGAGACCCCGTGGCGTTGAAATGATAGCAAAACCGTAATTATTCAACACGTGCGGTAGCGCGTCTGATTTGGCATACACACGGCGTCCCGGTTTACTCACGCGCGAAAGGTGCATAATTTTAGGACGGTCGTTATCATATTTCAGCACAATCCGAATGGAACCGTGGCGATCTTCAATTTTTTCAACCCGGTCAACGTATCCCTCGCCCCGCAAAATTTCCGCGAGACCAAACTTCAATTTTGAGTACGGCACAACCGCCTCACGCTTACGCGCAATAGAGGCGTTCCGAATGCTCGTTAACATGTCTGCGATAGGATCAGTAACCATATTACCAGCTTGATTTACGAACACCGGGGAGTAAACCCTGGTTTGCGATTTCTCTGAAACAAATACGGCACAGGTCAAAATCCCGCATATACGCCCGCTTGCGGCCGCACTTAAAGCAACGCCGCACCACGCGCGTGGTGAATTTTGGGTGTTTTGCCGATTGTGCTATTTGTGCTTCAGTTGCCATACAATTATTTAATCAGCGTATCGTTAAACGGGAACCCGAGCGCGCGGAGCAGTCGCTCACCAGCCACATTAGTGCACGCGTTCGTCACCACCGTAATCTCAAGGGGCTGTCCCAGTTCAATATCTTCCGGCGTCGCTTCGGGGAACGCGTTCACCTCCGTCATACCCCATGAATAATTGCCGCGTCCATCAAAACCCTTCACACTGATACCGCGAAAATCGCGTATACGGGGAAACACCATCGTTGTTAACCGTTCCAGAAAATCATACATACGCGGGCCGCGAATAGTCACCCGCACGCCAACCACCATACCTTCGCGCATCTTAAAACCGGCAATGGAAATACGCGAAGGGCGCGGGGATGGTTTCTGACCGGTGATACGTTCCAAAAGCTCACTCACCTTCTTCAGATGATCCGCTTCTTTCGTCCGTTTTCCAATACCCACGTTCACCACCACCTTTTGAATGCGCGGCACCTGCATCACGTTCTTCAAACCCAAATCACGCCGGAGCGCGGGCACTATCTCTTTTTGGTAATGTAGAGCGAGTCGTGCCATATTAAATTTCTTTCTTACATTTCTTACAGACACGACGTTTGTCCGCGCCGCTTCCGATCATACCCACGCGGGTCACCTTACCACAACTGCCGCACAAAAGTTGCACGCGCGTCACGGAAATGGGCGCGGCCAGTTCAATCCGCTGACCCGGCTCTCCCTGCTTCCGGGAACGAATATGTTTTTTTAGCAAATTAACTTTTTCAACCACAATTTTTCCGTCACGCGGAAACGCTTGGATCACTTTGCCTTCGTGACCGCGATCGCGGCCAGCAATGACACGCACATTGTCGCCAGTTTTAATTCTCATAATACTTCAGGCGCAAGCGATATAATCTTTTGAAAACCGCGCTGGCGCAACTCGCGCGCAACCGGTCCAAAAATACGCGTGCCGCGCGGTTCCTTGGTTTTCTTATCAATTAACACCGCGGCGTTATCGTCAAAACGAATGTAGGTGCCGTCCGAACGGCGAATTTCTTTATGCTGACGCACCACCACCGCATGCGCAATCTCACCTTTCTTCACCAGCCCGCGCGGCGCCGCTTCTTTTATGGCAACCCCAATCACGTCGCCAATCACGGCGTACCGTTTTTTGTAGCCGCCGAACACATGAATACAGGAAAGCCGTTTTGCTCCACTGTTATCGGCGACAACCAAAATGGTGCGTAACTGAATCATACGTGTGAAATAATACGCCAACGCTTGGTGCGAGACATGGGGCGCATTTCCTCAATCGTCACGGTAGCGCCAACCGCCGCGCTATTCCCCACATCATGCGCCACATACTTTTTGTTTACCTTATACGCCTTGCCGTACTGGGGGTGCATCTTGCTTCGCGTCACCCGCACCACCGCGGTCTTATCCGTTTTATGGGAAATCACAATACCGCGCAGTTGTCTTCGCGTAGCTGATGCGCCGGGTTGTGTAGTTTTTTGTTCCATAGCTTACGGCGTCTTAGTATATAGCGCGGTCGCGATTTGCGCAATATCCCGACGCAGAACCCGAATACGGCGCACCTGTTTGCCGCTTCCCGCCGCTACGCCAAAGCGTGTATGCTCAAGCTCTCCCTGCTTTTCGGCCAAGAGCACGCGCAACTTTTTTTCATCATGTTCTTTAATATCAGCAAAACGCATAGGATTATCGTTTAACAACAAACCGCGTCGTCACCGGCAATTTGTGTCCCGCCAAACGCATGGCCGCGCGCGCCGTCTCTTCCGGAATACCATCCATCTCAAAGAGAACCATACCGGGTTTCACCGGGGCGACATAATGATCAACAGCTCCTTTTCCTTTTCCCATGCCCATTTCTTCACCCTTGCGCGTGATGGGCTTATCCGGAAAAATGCGGATCCAAATTTTGCCGCCCCGCTTCACGTAATGGGTCATGGCGCGGCGCGCCGCTTCAATTTGCCGCGAGGTCACCCACGCGTATCCATCGGATTTCAACCCGTAGGAACCAAACGCAACCGTGATGGTGCGCGTAGCACTGCCGGTCATGCGACGCCGACCCTTGTGCCATTTACGATGTTTAACTTTCTTGGGGAGCAACATATTATTCTTCTAAATCAGTCCGGTGAAATACTTGACCCTTATAAATCCATACTTTAATGCCGATACTGCCAAAAATAGTGCGCGCAAAACCGCTTGAATAACTCACATCGCTCCGAAGCGTCTGAAGCGGAATTTTACCTTGCGCCAATTTCTCGCGACGCGCAATTTCCGCGCCGTTCAAGCGTCCGGCAAGCACAACCTTAACACCCTGCGCGCCCGCTTTCATCACGCGGGCGATGGTTTGCTTCATCACGCGACGGAATGGAATACGCTTTTCAAGGTCAGCGGCAATCTGCCCTAAAACCACCGGAGCTGACAGTGACGGATTTTTGATTTCCTGCACATTAATACGAACGCGCGCGCCTGATTTCATCAACCGACGGTTCAAAAATTTGCGCACTTCTTCGGCGCCCTGTCCGCCGCGGCCAATCACGAGCCCCGGTTTGCCAACAAACAACGTCACCACCATCTCACGCGGTGAGCGTTCAACCAAAATGTGATCAACGCCCGCTTCCTTAAATTTCTTTTGCAAATAATCGCGCACCAACACCTCTTCCGCCAATTTCTTGCGATACGTGGACAAACGAGAAAACCACCGGGAATCCCAGGTGTAAATCACTTGCATGCGGTGAGCTGTTGGATGTACTTTGTGGCCCATAGAGTTATTTCTTTTCCGGTTCTGCCGCTTCTACTTTCGCTTCCGCAGTCGCGCCCTCCGCTTCCCCTTTCAGAACCATCGTAATCTGCGACGTGCGCTGACGAACGGGAAACGCGCGGCCGTGCGCGCGGGGGCGCCACCGCTTTTGTGTGGCTCCGCCGTCCGCGCGGAGACCGGCAATGCGGAGTGTCTCAGGGCGCGCTTTATGATTATGAACCGCATTAGCGATAGCCGAACGGAGCAATTTTAATACCGGATCACACGCCCCGCGCTTCATAAAAGTCAATCGCTCTTCTGCAACGGCAACCCGGAGTCCGCGGACAACATCAAGCACCAGTCGCACCTTTTTAGGCGACATGCGCAATTTTTTGAGTTGTGCGGTCACGGTAATCATAGGAATTATTTTGCCTTACCTGCTGGCTTACCGGTTGGTTTAGCGCCCGCTGCCGGCGCGGCGGCGGCAGCAACACCGGCCGCCCCCTTGGCTGCAACGTCCTGTTCAATGGCCTTCTGAATCTTACCGCCATGTCTCGTAAATTTGCGGGTGAGTGAAAATTCGCCTAACCGATGACCCACCATATTCTCATCAACCAACACCTCAATAAACTGTCTGCCGTTATGTACGCTAAAACGCATCCCAACCATGTCAGGAGTAATGGTGGACGCGCGCGCCCATGTTTTAATCGGCGCGCGCTCACGCGTGGCTTTCGCGCGCGCCACCTTCTTCATCAATTTTTCGTCCAGGTAAGGACCTTTTTTTAAACTGCGTGACATATGATTTATTTGTGGATCCCGAAACAAGTTCGGGATGACCCTGCTACGTGGGTCACTTACGGCGGCGCTCAAGAATAAGTTTATCGCTTGCGCGATGCGCGCGCCGCGTTTTGACGCCAAAGGCACGCTTGCCCCACTTGGTCATCGGACCGCGCTTCAAACCAATGGGCTGATGCCCTTCACCACCACCGTGCGGGTGATCAACCGGGTTCATCGCTTTGCCAGCCACCACCGGCCGCCATCCTAAATGACGCTTGCGACCCGCTTTGCCCAGCCGCACCAAACGAAAGTCCGGATTGCCAACCGCTCCAACCGATGCGGCACATTCCTTGGGGAATAACCGGCGCTCGCCGGAAGGCAATTTTAACTGCACGTGTGATCCTTCAGTGCTCATGACCTGCGCGCCATCACCGGCGCCGCGCACCAATTTGCCGCCCAAGCCCGGTTGAAACTCAACACTATGCACCGTGGTTCCAATGGGAATGAACGCAAGGGGCATCCGGTTGCCCGTGGCAATCGGCAATGCGCTGGCAGATGATACTATCACATCTCCCACCTTGAGGGAAGCAGGCGCCAGTACATACTGTTTCTTACCATCGGGAAATTGAATGAACGCAATACGCGGACCGCGGTTGGGATCATATTCAATGGCCTGCACACTGCCCGGCATATCAAATTTTTGTTGCAAAAAATCAACTACCCGATAGAGGCGCTTGGCGCCGCCACCGCGATGACGAACGGTCAATTTGCCGGTTTGCTTGCTACGTCCGGCGCGCTCCTTTAAAAACATGGTCAAGGATTTCTCCGGCCGCTTTTTGGTGACATCTGAAAAATCCTGCACACTGGCGCCGCGGCGTCCCGGAGTCGTTGGCTTGTATCGTTTAATAGGCATATCGTTTAAACACCCTCGTGCACATTAATCGTCTTCCCTTTGGGTAACGTAACGAGCGCGCGTTTCCAATCGGAACGTTTGCCGTACATCCGTCCAAAACGCACCCACTTGCCGCGGCGCGCCATGATACGCACACGAGCCGGCCTAACGCCATACCGCGCGGTAATCGCGCGCGCGATGGTTGGTTTATTAGTATTCGTTGCCACTGCAAACTGATAGGCGCCACGCGATTCCAAACGCGTACCCTTTTCGGTGACGAGCGGAAACAGTAACACACCCGTAACAATCGGATGATCGCCGCGTGATGGCGCGGGTGACGCTGCCGCTTTCTCTGCCAGCGGCGCCACTTTGGCAGCACGCGCATCCTGGCGCGCTTGCAACGCTGATTTTTTCTTAAAGCGATCAAAAAAACTCATAGGATTACGCGTACAATGATTCAATAACCGGAATCGCGCTTTTTTCCACCATGATATACTCATGCGTCAGCACATCAAGCACATTCAAATTACGCGCGCCAATGACATCAGTCCGCGGCACATTGCGAAGCGCGCGGATCACCCCATCGGTTTTCTGATTCAACACAACCATCGTCTTTCTTCCCGCGCCCGGCAACGCTTTTCGCACCGCCACCATCTGTTTGGTTTTTCCTTCCACGGGCAGCGCGTCAATCACAATGAGCCGTTCTGATGCAACTTTATCAGTTAACACCATACGAAGCGCCGCTTGACGCACTTTCTTATTAATTTTCACGGAAAATACACGCTCCTTGAGCGGACCAAAAATGATGCCGCCGCCGCGCCACTGCGGCGAACGAATGGAGCCTTGACGCGCGCGGCCCGTGCCCTTTTGTTTCCATGGTTTCTTGCCGCCGCCGCGCACTTCGCCACGGGTTTTTGTGTGAGCGCGCGCGACACGGCTTGCCGCACGCTGGGCAAACGCCGCTTCGGCAACAAGCTGCTCTTTCACCGTCACACCAAAGACATCCCGAGATACCTCAAGTTTTTCAATTTCTTTTCCCTCGTGGTTGTAGACGGAAATAATAGGCATATTACGCGACTGGAGCTACCGAAACCGGCGCTACCGAAAAAGATAACGCGCCCGGCGCCTGAATAATCACCACGCCTCCAATAGCGCCCGGAAGCGCTCCCTTAATCAATAATTCATTCTTTTCAGCATTCACTGAAACGATTTCAAGATTTTTGACCGTCACCTGGTCCGTACCCATCCGTCCTGCCATGCGCTTACCTTTAAAGACACGCTCTGGCCCGGTGGTACCAATGGAACCCGGCATACGCTCTTGATCCTTATGACCATGAGTTGTTGGATGGCCATGAAAATGATGGCGCTTTACCACACCTTGGAAACCCTTACCTTTTGAAATGCCCGTAACCTGCACAATGTCACCCGGCGCAAATGTTGTCACGGTAAGCTCGGTTCCGCGCGAAAGCTCGGGCATCGCATCGGCATGAAAGGAACGACGATGCTTTTCACCAAAACCAATTTCAACCTGCGTGCCGTTTTTTTCAGGTGTTACTTTTGTCACCACACAGGGGCCGGCAGTTACCCGCGTAACCGGAACAACACGACCATCGTCGGCAAAAATCTGCGTCATGTTGCGTTTTGTTCCTAACAAGAACTTCATACAATCTGGAATAAAATACCAGAAACCTGTGTGCGAATGATCTTAACCCCGATACATCGGGATGGTTTTCATTCGGGATACAGATTTCTAGTATCTTGGTCTGCCCTCGGTTGGTCACATCTTGATCTCCACATCAACCCCGCTCGGCAAATTTAGGTTCATCATGGCATCAATAACTTTCGCGGATGGATTCATAATGTCAACCATGCGTTTGTGCACGCGCATCTCATACTGCTCACGCGCGTCTTTATGCACAAACGTGGATCGGTTCACGGTATACTTTTTCTTCTCGGTGGGAAGGGGAACCGGACCCACAATGGTGGCGCTGTTGCGTTCAGCCGTCTCCACAATCGTCTTGGTCGCCTGATCAATAATCTTATTATCAAATGCGCGAATCTTAAGACGAATGCGCGTTTGCGCGCCTTCCTCGGTCTTCACCTCGCTTTTCTTCGTTTTAGCTGCGGAAACCATGTATTTTGAAATAACGCCGATCTCGATAGTCCCTTTACATGGCGGACTATCGAGACAAGGTCTTACTTCAAAATCTTTGTCACGGCGCCTGCGCCAACGGTCTTGCCGCCCTCGCGGATAGCAAACCGCTGTGATTCCTCAAGCGCCACCGGCGTAATCAACTTTACCGTAATTGCAATGGTATCACCCGGCATAACCATCTCGGTTCCTTCCGGGAGTTCAATCTCACCGGTCACATCCGTGGTACGAATGTAGAACTGTGGCTTATATCCCTTGATGAACGGTTTGTGACGGCCGCCTTCCTCTTTGGTCAAGATATACACCTGCGCTGCAAATTCAGTGTGCGGCGTGATGGCGCCGGGTTTGGCAAGCACCTGTCCGCGTTGCACCTCATCCTTTTTGGTGCCGCGGAGCAACACGCCCGCGTTGTCCCCCGCTTGCCCTTCAGCCAACTGCTTGTTGAACATTTCAATACCGGTCGCAACCGTCTTCGTTGGTTCAGGAGTCAAACCAACCAATTCAACTTCATCATTGATACGCACCTTGCCGCGCTCAATACGACCGGTTACCACCGTACCGCGTCCTTCAATGGAGAAGACGTCTTCAATGGCCATCAAAAATGGCTTGTCAATATCACGCTTTGGTTCAGGAATATACTCATCAAGCGCCTTCAAGAGCGCAAGGACCGGCTGACCGGCCTCACCGGCCGAATCCTCAAGCGCCTTTAAGGCGCTCCCGCGGATAATTGGCGTGGTATCGCCGGGAAATTCATATTTCTTCAAGAGATCACGCACTTCTTCCTCAACCAAATCAATCAATTCCGGATCAGACACCTGATCAACTTTGTTCAAAAATACCACAATGTACGGTACGCCAACCTGACGCGCCAAGAGAATGTGTTCACGTGTTTGAGGCATGGGGCCATCAGCGGCTGACACCACCAAAATGGCGCCATCCATCTGCGCGGCTCCGGTGATCATGTTCTTCACATAGTCAGCGTGCCCTGGACAGTCAACGTGCGCATAGTGGCGGTTTGGTGTTTCATATTCCACATGGGCGGTGGCGATTGTAATACCGCGCGAGCGCTCTTCAGGTGCCTTGTCAATATCCTCAATATTTTTTTCTTGGGCGACCCATCCTTGGGCTTTGGCAACCTTTAAAATGGCCGCCGTCAAGGTGGTCTTACCGTGGTCAACGTGGCCAATGGTGCCGACGTTAACGTGTGGTTTATTGCGTACAAACTCTACCATAGTTTTAATCGCTTAAAAGCGTGACAACGCGTAAATAATGAATGGTTGGGAGTATACCAGAAACGCGGAAAACGCGCAAGAGAGTCTCTTTATACCGGCTCTATGTAGAACTTTTCCTCTTCTGCCGCGCCGTTTTGCGTCGGAGACGCCTCTTCACCCGGTACGGGTATTAAGGTCAAATCGTCAAGCGCGGGGGCGCCTTCTACCGAGACCTGTTCTCCGCTTCGCCCCGTAGAATTTACGGGGCTTCGCGACTCCCCGGCCATCCCCGCGCGCCATGCGGCGATGTCGCGGTTGATAGTATCAATCAAATCCGGTGGTGTCAAGTCATTGCCCCTGGATGGCGCTTCTTCAACCGGGAGCGCTGCCTCTTCCTTACTATACACTTCGTCTTCTTCACCCGGTACCTCGGCACCTTGGCTCGGCCCCCACGGCCCGCCGTCGTGATCGTGCCAGGCGCTCGCAACATGCTCAAAGTCCTGCTCATCGGCATCATCGTCATACAACGCAGCGCCTTCATCACCGGCGCGGTCTAACAAATCTTCATACACAGAAAACGGCAACAGCACGTACGCTTGTTCGGTATCGGGATCAACCATCACAATGCGATGGCCGGTTTTACGCATGATGCGAAAAAGGCGTTCAAACATATGGTTATTTTTTTCTCCCCTCCACAATCCCCATTGCAACATTACTCGGAACCTCCGCATAATGCAAGAACTCCATGGTGTAGTTGCCGCGCCCTTGGGTCATGGAACGAAGTTTAGTAGCATAGCCAAACATGGTGGCAAGCGGCACCAGCGCCTGCACCACTTTCACACCCACGCGATCCGTCATTTCCTGAATCTGTCCGCGCTTGGCGTTCAAATCACCCACCACGTCGCCCATAAATTCTTCAGGAATCAACACTTCAACTTTCATGATGGGTTCCAGAAGCGCCAGTCCCGCGCGCCGCGCCGCTTCCTGAAACGCAAACGACGCGGCCATCTTAAAGGCAATTTCGCTTGAGTCAACATCATGGAATGAACCGTCAAATACGGTCACCGCAATATCAACCATGGGGTAACCGGCCAACACGCCGCGATCCATGGCTTCTTTCGCGCCCTTTTCAATAGCGGGAATATATTCGCGCGGAATAGTGCCACCCTTAATTTCATCAATAAATTCAAAGCCGACGCCGGGCTTTTGCGGTTCAAGACGCAAATAACAATGTCCGTACTGTCCGCGGCCGCCACTCTGTTTAATATATTTTCCTTCCGCCTCTGCCGTCTTCTTAATGGTTTCACGATACGCCACTTGCGGCGCGCCCACATTTGCCTCAACACCAAACTCACGCTTCATGCGCTCAACCAATACTTCAAGGTGCAATTCTCCCATGCCTGAAATAATGGTCTGCAATGTTTCCTCATCGGTGCGAATACGGAAGGTGGGATCTTCTTCAGACAACCGTTGCATGGCAAACCCCAGTTTCTCTTGATCCTGCTTGGTCTTTGGTTCAATGGCAACGGAAATAACCGGCTCGGGAAAGACAATGGATTCAAGCAAGACCGGTTTGTCTTCATCGCATAGTGTGTGACCGGTAAACGTATTTTTCAAACCAACCACCGCCGCAATTTCTCCGGCGTATACTTCTTGAATGTCTTCACGCGAATTGGCGTGCATCCGCAATAACCGGCCAATCCGTTCTTTGTTGCCGGTGGTGGCGTTCAACACATAGGAACCGGCAGAGAGCGTGCCTGAATACACGCGGAAATAACACAGTTTGCCGACAAACGGATCACTCATAATTTTGAACGCGAGCGCGGTAAACGGTTCGGCATCATCCGGACGACGAGACAGTTCTTTTTCCGGGTCTTTCACGTCATGCGCAACCACCGGCGGAACATCAAGAGGCGAAGGCAAATAATCGCACACCGCGTCCAACATCAATTGCACGCCTTTATTTTTGAGGGCGCTTCCGCACATGATAGGCACAATGGTGTTCGCAATCACTCCCTTGCGGAGTGCCCGCATCAAATCTTCCAGAGCGATATCCTTTCCATCCAAATACGCGGCCATGAGCGCTTCGTCTTGCTCAACAATGGCCTCAACCAGCTGTCCGCGCCACTTTTCCACGTCTTCTTTCATATCTTCCGGCACGTCCGTTTCTTCAACATCTTTTCCAAACTCATCTTTAAAGATACACGCGCGACGACGCAGAAGATCAACCACACCTTTGAAACCGCCTTCAATGCCGATAGGCAGCTGAATCGGAAAGGCGCGCTTCGTCAAACGCCGATGAATGGACTCAACATCTTTATAAAAATTTGCGCCGGTGCGATCCAATTTATTAACAAAACAAATACGCGGCACGCGGTACTCATCCGCGTAGCGCCAGTTGGTTTCCGATTGCGGTTCCACGCCGGCCACGCCGTCAAATACCACTACCGCGCCATCCAGCACGCGCAAACTTCGCTTCACCTCAACCGTAAAATCAATGTGCCCGGGCGTATCAATAATATTGATACGACAGTCGCGCCAAAAACAGGTGGTTGCCGCGCTTGTGATAGTAATACCGCGCTCTTTTTCTTGATCCATCCAGTCCATGGTTGTGCTACCCTCATGCACCTCTCCAATTTTGTGCTTTTTACCGGTGTAAAACAAAATACGCTCGGTCACCGTGGTCTTACCGGCGTCAATGTGCGCGATAATCCCAATGTTTCTCGTCTTCTCAAGTGAATACTCACGCGGCATACAATTACTTGCGCGCGACACGCGCAAAATGAGCAAAGGCGCGGTTGGCGTCTGCCATGCGATGCACATCTTGTTTCTTTTTGACGGCGTCGCCCACACCATCCGCCGCTTCTTGAAGTTCTGATGCCAATTTTTCTGCCATGGAGTGGCCTTTTCGCGCGCGCGCGGCGCCAATCAACCATCTGAACGCAAGCGCGCGCTGGCGATCGCCGCGCACCGGCATCGGAATTTGATAATTCGCGCCACCCACGCGGCGAGAACGCACTTCAACTTGCGGAGTGACGTTAGTAATGGCCAACTCAAAAACCTCAAGCGCTTTCTTTCCAGCCGCGTCAATGATATCAAACGCGCCATACATTATTTTTTCCGCCGCGCTTTTCTTTCCGCGCTCCATCACAAAGTTTATAAATTTGGCAATAGTGATATTGCCGTATTTTGAATCAGGAGGAATAATTCGCCGTACTGCCGGTTTATGACGCATAGATTAAGATTTTGGCTGTTTCGCGCCGTACATTGAACGGCTGCGTTTACGATTAGCAACGCCGGTGGCGTCATACACGCCGCGCACAATATGATACCGCACACCCGGCAAGTCCTTCACGCGCCCGCCGCGCAAAAGTACAATAGAGTGTTCTTGCAAAGTATGTCCTTCTCCCGGAATATACGCAATAACTTCAGAACCGTTAGACAGACGCACCTTGGCAACCTTTCGGAGCGCGGAGTTTGGTTTCTTTGGCGTGGTTGTGTATACCTTAATACACACGCCACGCTTAAAAGGACTTCCCTTAGGAAGTTCCGTGCGCTTGCGCTTAAGCGCGTTCCACACGTACTGCATGGAAGGCGATTTACCGCGCTTCACCTTGCTCGTGCGCCCTTTACGGATAAGTTGGTTAACTGTTGGCATGTGCTCCACTCTATACCACGCTCTATTTTCTGTCAAATCCTACGCCGCTTTTTTTAATACACCCCCGGCACCCCGCCAAGGAAGGCGTTATAAATTGCAAAAACGATTGGTTGAATGAGGCGAAAGAAAAAGAAAATAAAGATGAACATGAGCATGATGCCGTACTGTTCAAGTACCATGCGAAGTCCGTGCAAATTTTCCGGAAGAATGGCAAACAGCACTTTTGAACCGTCAAGCGGCGGAATGGGCACCAAATTGAAAACGGCAAGCACAATATTGGCGTACACAATCATGGAAAGGAGGGTGGTCAGTTGCATCACGGGAAGCGCGCGAATCAAAAGCGCAAACGCCAGCGCGAGGGCGAGGTTTGAAAGCGGCCCGGCCGCGCCCACCAGCGCCGGACCCCATTTTCCGTGCCGCAAATTATACGGATTGTA
>CAZWRL010000009.1:0-25490 GCA_964636345.1 uncultured Gammaproteobacteria bacterium
GCACCACGTAGGAAAAGTCACTCGCCAGACGCTTGAAATAAGATTCCTAAAGCGTTACAATAGAGCGCACTCGGGCTTGTAGCTCAGTTGGTAGAGCGCCGCATTCGCATTGCGGAGGTCAGGGGTTCGATTCCCCTCAAGTCCACCGATTGGGCCCATAGTAAAGCGGTATTACGCTGCCATGGCATGGCAGAGTTCGGGGTTCGATTCCCCGTGGGTCCACAGCACTTGTTGATAAATAAAAACTCATCAAAAAGGCCGTTACGGCCTTTTTGTATACGCCAGTGTATACTTTTACACTGTTTTTGTTAGTTTTCCACAGAATTATACACAGTAACGAAAGTATACTCTAGAGTATACAAATAATTTATACTTTGGCTAATTTTGGCCAAATTTTAATTTTTAAATAAGTTGATATATGTGAATAACTTATTTGTATACACTAGTGTATACAAATAAGAATAGCTACCTGCTGAAAAGCTGTGGAAGAAGGCATGCTAGAAAACGTGCTATAATGACCCAATGAGTAGATGCCTCTCGTTTTTATTACTCTCCGCGGCGCTTACGCTTCCATTGGCATCGCCTGTTTTTGCCGCGGAAAAATCGCTATCAAAAGACACGGGCTTTCAAAGTCGCGCGGCGAGCGTGCTTATTTTAAATGACAACTCCAGCGAGCTTGCCGGAAAGGCATCGGACGTGATCCGTCCTATTGCTAGCTTAACCAAACTCATGACCGCCATCGTTTTACTTGACAATGGCCTTGATTTCAACAAAACCGCCACCTACACCCCAGAAAAGCACTATGCCTACAAAAACTATATGAACATTAAGCGCGGCGAGGTGTTCCACGTAGCTGATCTTTGGTTTGGCATGCTTACCGGATCGCTTAATATAGAAACACGCATGCTGGTTGACGCGATTGGCATCACGGAAACCGCATTTATAAACAAAATGAACGCAAAAGCGAGTGTGCTGGGTCTTGAACACACCAAATTCTTTAATGTTACCGGGTTATCTGCTGATCTCGTGCGCGGTCAAAAAGCGGAAAATGTCTCCACGGCACGGGAAGTGGCAGCGCTATTCCAAGAAGCGATTAAATATCCACAAATCTCCGGCGCGCTCTCTCTGCCGGCGTATCGGTTTGAAGAGGTGGTAGATAAAGACAAGAAAACGGGACACTATTTTCACCACACCAATAAACTTATGCAGGAAGCGTTGCCGTATCGCATCGTGGCAAGCAAAACCGGCTACACCGAGGAAGCGGGTGCGTGCTTTGTAATGTTAACGACAAGCCGCGCCGGAAACCACCTCATTGTCTCGCTTGGCGATCCTAATTACATTCAACGCTTTAACGAACCAAAACGCCTCGCCGAATGGGCACTCCTTGAGACCCGTGTTCGCGCGGCTGGACGATAACCGCCCTTTCCGCTACCATAGAGCCGCTATGCCACTTTCTATAGGAATTGTTGGTCTGCCAAACGTGGGGAAGTCAACGCTGTTTAACGCCCTCACGCGCTCCAAGCAGGCCAACGCCGCTAATTATCCATTCTGCACCATTGAACCCAACACGGGCGTTGTTGAGGTTCCAGACGCGCGTCTGGCGCAGCTTGCGGCCATTTCAAAATCAAAAAAGGTGGTGCCAACCATTATTGAATTTGTGGATATCGCCGGCCTGGTGCGCGGCGCGTCAACCGGAGAGGGCCTGGGCAATAAATTTTTGGCTCATATTAGAGAAGTTGATGCGATCGTTCAGGTGGTGCGCTCTTTTTCAGACCCTAACGTCATCCATGTAAACAATCGCGTTGATCCAAACGACGATCTGGCTATTGTTGAAACCGAACTCGCGCTTGCAGACCTCGAAGCCGCCAAAAAACGGCTTGAACAAATTACGAAACAAATGAAGGCTGGCGCGGACAAAAAAGTACTTCAGCAAAAAGCGGTGCTTGAGGCCGTGGTGGCTGGCTTGGAACAGGGGACTGCGGCGCGCGATCACGAACGATTCGCGGAGTTTAAGGAGTTGTTCCACGATCTCCAGCTTTTAACCGCAAAACCACAGCTTGTTGTGGTAAACACCGACGATGGGATGCCAACCGTCGTCGCGCTTAACACAAAAAGTCCTATTATTTATATATCTGCCCGGACTGAAGCGGAACTTGCGGATCTTTCGCCGGAAGAGGCCGCCGCCTATTTGCGTGAGTCAGGCACCGAACAAAGCGGCCTCGACAAGCTGATTGTTGCGGGCTATACGCTGCTCAATTTAATCACCTTTTTAACGTCTGGCGAGCCGGAAACGCGCGCGTGGACCGTCCGCGCTGGAGCAACGGCGCCACAAGCGGCTGGCGTCATCCATACGGACTTTGAAAAAACGTTTATCCGCGCCGAAGTGGTGAATTGGAAGGACTTTGTTGAACAAAATGGTTGGGTTGGCGCGAAAGAGAAGGGTCTGGTGCGCATTGAGGGAAAAGAGTATGTCTTGCGGGATGGCGACGTTTGTTACTTCAGGGTTGGCGCATAACAAAACCCCGCCTACTGCTTAATCGGCATCACGATATAAAGAAAGTCGCCCTTTCCTTCCGGATAAAACACGCACGGGGCGTCTCCTGAAACAATCTTCATGCGTACTTTTGGTGTTTCAATATGTTGAAGCCCCTCAAGTACGTAACGATGATTTAACAAAACCGTATATTCATTTCCCGTAAGCTCACCATCAAGCACCGCCTCAAATTCGCCGGTTTGTGCGCTTGCCGAACGTAGTGTCATGTGTCCCTCGCCCGGCGCAAGGCCAACCGAAACCGCATTGACCCCTGTGGTGCTAAAAATACTTGCCGCGCGCATTTGCTGTGCAAAGGCAGTGGTGTCAAGAAGCGCCTCGGCGTTGAATGTTCCGGGAATAATTTGCCGATAATCAGGATACTTACCTTCAATAAGCCGGGAAACAATCTTGGTGTCTTGAACCGTAACCGCAAGTTGCCCTTCCCCAATGGACACCCCGGTGATCTCGTCCTGTGTTCCCACCAAAACGCGGATTATTTCCTGAACCGTCCGCGCCGGCACAATAACCCTAACTTCGCGCTCCTTTTCTTCGTTTTGTACGGCCACTCGTTTTTCACTTAAACGATAGCTGTCTGTTGCGGCAAGAAGAAGCGTTCCCTTGTTTTGCTCTTGGTTGAGATGAAAAAGTACTCCACCAAGTTCCGGCCGCACCTCTGAACGCGAAACGGCAAACACCACACGAGAAAGCGCCTCACGTAATTGCGCGGTATTGAATGTAAAACTGGTTCCCTGGTCTATGGGTGGAATAATGGGAAACTCATCCGCCGTCTCTCCATGAACCTTCGTTTTTGTTGTTTTGGTTATAACCACAAGATCTTTTCCACCAACAAGCTCAACGGTTATCTGCTCTCCTCCGGCTAACTGCACATAATCAGCCAACGTCTTTACCGGAACCGTAAACGTACCCTCAACATCTACTTTTGCTCTTATTTCAGCTACGATCGCTATTTCTAAATTAGTGCTTGTTAACTCAACAACCCCCTCCTTTGCCCGTATAAGCACGTTATTTAAAATTGGCAATGTTACGTTTTTTCCAGAAACGTGCATGACGGTTAACAACCCTCGCGCCAGATTATCCCGTAAACAAGTAAATTTCATAATTTAGTTCTATTAATAGGGGTTGTGGTTTGTGTGGATAACACCGTTTTTTTCTTAGGTAAGCTATTTTATTACATTGCTGTCTGTGCGTGGTTTGTGGGTTGTTTTACTCGGTTATGTTAATTGATTTTTTTAATTTTAATTCTAATCTTTTTTTACTTGGTTTTTCCACCATTTATTTACTTTGGCGCACTATTTGGTACACCGGTTGTATACACCCTTTGTTTAATCATTTCAATTTCCTGTTTTAATTTTAGATCGTTTTCCGTACAGGCCTCTATCTTTGAATACGCGTGCATGGCGGTGGTATGATCACGTCCACCAAGCTCCCCACCAATAGCCGGAAAGGACATTGCAAGCTCTTTTCGCAATAAAAACATGATAACCTGTCGTGGCATTGCATACCGCTTCTCTCTGCTCTGGCCGGTGATGCTGTCAATGGTAATCCCATAGAACTCCGCCACAGTTGCAATGAAGCTCTTAGGAGTGACCGATGAGCGCACGGTGGCGCTTTCCAGTGTTGAAAGGATGGCTCGCGCCGCTTCTTCGGTTGGCTCAATGTTTTTAAGCTGGTGGTACGCAATAATTTTATTGAGCGCGCCCTCAAGCTCGCGAATGTTGGTTTGGATGATGGTGGCGATGGTCTGGAGGATGTTAAGCGGCATGGGGAAGCCCTTTTCTCTGCAACGCGCGTCCAAAATGGCGACGCGGGTCTCAAGGTCTGGTGCGGCGGTGTCAACAATCATTCCCCAACCCAGACGAGAGCGCAGACGATCTTCAATGCCCGGAATTGCCTTGGGCGGCCGGTCAGAACTAATAATAATCTGTTTCCCCTGCTGGTGTAGATCGTTGAATGTGTGAAAGAATTCTTCTTGAGTTCGTTCTTTGCCGGAAATAAACTGCATATCATCAATGATGAGTACATCAACAAGGCGGTAAAGGTCTTTTACTTCCCTGGCGCGTCCTTCACGGATGGCGTGAATAAAGTCATTGGTGAAGGTGTCTATGCTCACATAGAGCACTTTTTTTCCGCTGTCTTGAGCAATATAATTTCCAACCGCCTGGAGAAGGTGTGTTTTGCCAAGCCCAACACCACCATAGACAAAAAGTGGGTTATAAGCCTCGCCGGGCCGCGCGGCAACCGCCTGGCACGCCGCGTGCGCCAGCTCATTTGATTTCCCCACGATAAACGTGTCAAAGGTATATCGCGGATTGAGTCCGTATTTATTGGCAGCCGGCGCGCTCTCCTGCATATTTGTCAAAAGAGGATTGTTGGGAGCAAGAACACTGCCGTGCGGAACGGCATAGGGCGCGTGTTCAAAAATTACTTCCTGCGGACTGTAGTTTCTCATGCTCTCCACCTGGTATTCCACACGGCGCACCGGTTTGCCAGTCACGCGCTCAAGCGAGTGCAGAATGG
This sequence comes from uncultured Gammaproteobacteria bacterium, assembly GCA_964636345.1. Classification (GTDB taxonomy): domain Bacteria; phylum Patescibacteriota; class Patescibacteriia; order Magasanikbacterales; family JBBTXJ01; genus JBBTXJ01. The sequence goes on from CAZWRL010000009.1 coordinate 5,072, forward strand.
GCTGGTGATACTTTTTCTCAATGTAGGCCTTAGTGAAGGCGTTTGGGACACAAATGACGATCTCGCCATTATCAAAGTGAGTGATTCCGGTGTTGCGGAACCACGTGGTGAAGCTGGCCTTGCTTACCGCAAGCTCCAACTCGCCAAGGACGGCGTTCCAGATGGCGTGCGTATCCATAGCATGGGCTATTATTTCTGGAAAAAACGAGATAGAAACGTGATAGAAAGTTTATCACATGCGTGCTTTTTTTGAAAGCATGCGCAAAGGGGACGGTTTGGGGAAGGAATGTGTATAAAATCCCCGTTACCACGGTACCGGTTTTGAGAGCGAGCTGTCAAGGGCAACAAATGAGCGGTTTTTTTTGGGTTGACATGGGTTCCGGTCGCTGGTATACTGCTCATCATTATGGCAACGAAACGAACCTACCAACCAAAACGACGCAAACGCGCGCGTTCCCATGGTTTTCGGAAGCGCATAAGTAAGCCAGGAGGTCGGCGTGTGCTGGCGAGCCGCCGCGCTAAGGGCCGGAAGCGTCTGACCGTCCGTGTCCGCAACAAAAAATAGCGTCAAACCGCAAAAAGTCCCGACCAGCCGGAACTTTTTGTTTTCCGGCCACCTGCTATACTGGTGCTATGTTGCCCAAAGCGAACAGATTACAAAAGGAAAAAGAATTTGAGCGTATTTTTAATGTTGGGCGCTGGGGCGGCGGGACGTTTATTTCTTTAAAATATGCAAAAAATGAAGACGGAGATCCCGCAAAAATTGGTTTTATGGTTGGCAGTAAGGTGGCAAAAAGCGCGGTAAAGCGCAACGCGGCGAAGAGAAAAATGCGCGAAGTGGTGCGATTGCTGAACAAAAAAGGCAAAATTGTGGGCAGTTTTGACATTATCTTCATCGCAAAACCAGAAATTTTAGGCAAGACGTACCACGAAATTGAGGAAGATATTAATTTTGCGCTACATAAAGCCAAAATTTTGAAATGATAAAAAATCCAATAAAATGGTTGGCGCTTTGGTTGATTTGCGCTTACCAAAAAACACTTTCGCCAGACCACGGCTGGTTTCGCGCGCGGTTTCCGTATGGCTACTGTAAATTTTATCCGTCTTGTTCGGAGTATACCTATCAATCAATTAAAAAATTTGGCTTAACCCTGGGAATTTTTAAGGGTTCTTGGCGCATTTTACGGTGCAACCCGTGGAGCCGGGGCGGGGCTGACCCCGTCAAACGCTAATTGAGCCAGCGGGCAGGGCGGTCAGAGTGGAAAATCGCAGTGTTTTCTCCAGAATCGTCGTGCCGCGGATGATTTCTATGGTGCTTTGGGCACGCGGAAGTGTTTTGAGAGAAATTCAACAAGTGCGGCGTTCGCCCACCCATCTACGGGCGGCGCGGTGATTTTTATCTTTAACCGTCCATCTTCCTGGAGGCCGACGATTTCATTTTTTGATGACCGCGGGATGAGTTTTATGGGGAGATCGAGCATGTGATGGGATCCTTCGCTGCGGCGGCTCAGGATGACTACTTGCGGAGGGACTTTAAAATTTCGAGATCCTGCACCACTTTATCATGCTCTGTTTCTAGGATGAAGTTCATGTTGGCAAGTTTGGGATGAGCGATGATATTTTTGAAGCCTTCTATGCCAATAAAGCCCTCGCCAATGTGTTCGTGGCGGTCTCGTTTGCCGCCGAGCTCTATTTTTGAGTCATTGCAGTGACTCATTTTGAGTTTTTGGAGGCCGATAGCTGCGTCAAACTGTTTTAGTGTGTCATTTAATGCGGCGGGAGTGCGGAAATCATAGCCAGACGCAAAAGCGTGCTGGGTGTCAAAACAAACGCCGATGTCGTATTTTTTTAATTCTTTGCTGGAGATGATTTCCCCAATTTCCTCAAACGTGTCACCGATAATTTCGCCAGAGCCGGCGGCTATTTCAATGAGAAACTGCGTTTTTCCTTTATACCCGTCTAACATTTTAGCAAGTCCTTCTTTTACCGCTTGCATGCCGGCCTCTTGGCCCATGTCTTTGAAACTACCGAGGTGTGTCATGACGTACGCGGCGCCAATTTGTGAGCCGCGTTCCAATTCTTCACGCACTATCGTGATGGAACCGTGGCGTATGCGCGGCGTGGCGGAGGCGAAATTAATAAAATACGGCGCGTGAATGTACCATTCGGCCTGTTTAAACTCATCACAAGCGGCGCGAAACTGTTTGACCACGCCCGGCGTAATGGGCGCGGCTTTCCCGCCTTGTGGCGGACGGCTGAAAATCTGAAAAACCTCGCAGCCAATTGCAGAGGCATTGGCGGGCGCGTTCCAGAGGCCGCCGGCAACAGATACATGGGCACCGAATTTCATCGGATTGCTTAAATGATGGTTGTATGGTAGCGTAGATTATACATAAGGGAAAGGAGTGCGGAATGCAGAAAATTACCAGAAAGCGAATGCTTTGGAGTGGCATGGGTGGCAGTGCGGTTCTCGCGATCGGAATGGTTTTTGGTCAACACGCAAGTATTGCCGGGGGAGACTGGCCGCTGTTACTCTTGGTGATCGGCACGGCTTTCATCTTCTTGAGTTTGTACCTGCTCATACCGACACAATGTGGATGGTGCGGTGCTGGGGCGGTGTGCGGATTCATTTGGGGGGAGATTCTGCCGATTCTTATCACCAACCCCACCGAGCTCCTGAAAGTTGGTCTGTCAAGCGCTGGCGGTTGGCAGACACGAGACCTGTTCCTTGACCTGTTTTCGTTCTGGATGGCGTTCGTTTGCGGATCTCTGGTTGCAGCGTTCATTAGCCGACGTCATGTCGCGCGTTCGGCTGGTGATCCTGTGTGACTCTCCCGAACCGTGAGTAGTCTTCTAGCGAGGTGGCTCCGGTTCGGGTTTTTTTTATACGAAACCACCGCCGGGTTGGCGGTGGTTTGTTGGCGGGATTCTATCGCGTCAGTCCGAGGCGGACAGCGCTCCAGAATGACAATTTGGAGATGCTGAAACAAAAGTTCAGCATGACAATTTTAAGATTGTACACCCAACACCTGCTCCTTCAACCACACAACCACCTTGCGGTTGCGGATGAGCGTTGCAACCGTGTCGCGCACTTCGGGGCGGTTAAGATTTTCCTGCGCTTGCGCGTTATCTTTATATTCATCGCGAATGTGCGCGATTTCTTCATCAATTTCCGCGCCAGTCGGCGCGAGGTTCTGTTCTTTGGCGAGCGCGCGTGAGATGATCGCCGCCTTGGCGCGCCGCTCTGCTTGCGGCGCAAAGTCGCGGCGGAGCTCCTCTTCGTTCTTTTTAATACTCTTCAAGTATTCTTCCCACACCATCCCCTGTTGTTCCACGCCACGCTTGAGTTCAAACCACATTTTGTCTTTTTCCACGTCAATCAAAATATCCGGAATGTCGCCGATGGTAGAGCCGTCAATCAATTGATCCAAGAGCGAAATCTCCACGCGCTGTTCCTCTTTTTGTTGTGCTTCGGCCGTTAAATTTTCATGAATGAGCGATCGTAGCGCCGCCACGGTTTCCTGTCCGAGTCCTTTTGCGAATTCATCGTTCAACTCCGGTAGCGTGCGCGTAAAGACATCGTGTACTTTAACCTTAAAACCAACCTCTTGGCCCGCGAGGTGCTTCTGATAATGCCCGGCCGGCATGGTGAGCTTGAATTCTTTTTCGTCGTCTTTTTTCAAACCAACCAGCTCTTTTTGCAGGCCCGGGATGTAGTATTCTTCACTTAAATACACGCTATGATTCCGCGCTTGGCCGCCTTCAAGCGGTACGCTGTCTTTTAACATGTCCATGTCTATGACCACCCTGTCTTCCGCGCCAGCGGCATCGTTTTTGATGACCTCGGACGCGCGCGTTTTGCGCACGTCTTCAATCACGCGATCAACCGCGGCATCAGCCACTGTGATATCTTTCGGCTCAACCTTGATTGACGCAACATCCGCAAGTTTCACGTTCGGCAAAATAGCCACCGTTGCCGTAAAAACAATGTCATTTCCGGGCGCGAGTTTTGTAAGCCAAATTTTTGGCATGCCGATGGGGTCAAGTTTTTGTTCCGCCACCGCATCCGTATAAAAACGACGCACGATATATTCCAGCGCGTGCTCGTAAATTTTCATTTCGCCCGCCGCGCTTTTTACCTGTTCGTACGGCGCATGGCCGGGACGGAAACCCTTTATTTCAACGTGTTGAGAAATGTCCACCGCCGCGCGCTCCAAGTATTTTTGATACTCTTCCGGGGCAACGGTAATGGTAAGCTCGGTTTGAGATTTTTCCAATTGCTTTGTTTGGCATTGCATAGAAAAAAATAGTATAGCGGATGAGGCATTACTTGTCAAGTTTGGTTGCCCTTTTTATACGAGAAGACCCACAATCAACAGCGCAACAATGTTTGCAACTTTGATCATCGGGTTGATAGCGGGCCCCGCAGTGTCCTTGTACGGATCACCAACCGTATCACCGGTCACAGCCGCTTGATGCGCAAACGATCCCTTACCACCATAATTTCCTTTTTCAATATATTTTTTAGCATTGTCCCACGCGCCGCCGCCGGTTGTCATGGAAATCGCAAGGAACAACCCCGTAACAATCGTTCCAACTAACAATCCGCCGAGCGCCTCAATGCCAAGCAGCCATCCCACCAAAATAGGAATGAGGACTGGTAAAAGTGCAGGCACAACCATCTCGTTAATGGCGCCTTTCGTTACAATATCCACGCACTGCGCGTAATTTGGTTTTGCTTTTCCTTCCATCAGACCCGCAATGGTTTTGAATTGATGGCGCACTTCCTTAACCACGCGCTGCGCAACCTTGCCAACGGCTTGCATGAGGAGTGAGCTGAAGAGGAACGGCAAGAGACCGCCAATGAAAAGTCCCACGAGCACCCGCGGGTTATCAATCATAAATTCGCGCGGAGAACCAATGCTTTCCAATTTGTGCGTGAAATCTGCAAACAACGCCAGTGCGGCAAGCGCGGCAGAACCGATGGCATACCCCTTGGTTACTGCTTTTGTCGTGTTGCCAACGGCATCAAGTGGATCCGTTACATTCCGCACCTTCTCATCAAGCTCCGCCATTTCCGCAATACCACCGGCGTTGTCCGTAATTGGGCCATACGCGTCAATCGTCACAATGCTTCCAGTCAATGACAACATGGCAACTGCGGCAACTGCGATACCGTACAAACCAGCCAGCGCGTGTGCGCCAAGTATGGCGCCGGCGATGACCAAAATAGGAAGCGCGGTTGACTTCATACCCACGGCAAGCCCTGCGATAACATTCGTGCCATGGCCGGATTCAGACGCTTTTGCGATCTGTTTGATCGGCTTGTATTTGGTGGAAGTGTAGTATTCAGTAATCCAAACAAGGAGCGCGGTTACCAAAAGTCCAACGAGCGCTGCGTAGAATAGATTATTATTCCCATCGGGAAACACGTATCGCGTAACCGGATAAAACGCGATGGCGGACAAGAGACCCGCGGCCAAGAGTCCGCGATACAGCGCGCCCATGATGTTGTTTTTTTTGCCGAGGCGTATAAACCATGTGCCAATAATAGTGGCCACAATGGCAACGGCGCCAAGGAGCAATGGATAGATCCTCGCATCGCTACTACCCATCGTGAACGAGCCAAGCAACATCGCGGCGATAATGGTTACGACGTATGTTTCAAAAAGGTCAGCGGCCATGCCGGCGCAGTCACCCACGTTATCTCCCACATTATCCGCAATAACCGCAGGATTTCGTGGATCGTCTTCTGGGATCCCCTGCTCCACTTTTCCCACAAGGTCCGCGCCAACATCCGCGGCTTTCGTAAAGATGCCGCCGCCGATACGAGCAAACACGGATATTAAACTGCCACCAAAACCAAACCCAACAAGCGCCGACAAATCTTTAGTAACTGCGTAGAAGACCACCACGCCACCAAGCGCTAAACCAACCACGAGCAATCCCGTGACTGATCCGCCGCGCACCGCAACCGCCAACGCCTCTTTCAAACCGATTTTGGCCGCTTCAGTAGTGCGCACATTTGCGCGCACGGAAATGGTCATGCCAATGTAGCCAGCAAGCGCGGAGAGCGCGGCGCCCGCCAAAAAGCCCATCCCTATCGTCCAACTTTTTAAGAAGAAACCGATCAAGAGGAAAACCACAATCGCAACAACCGCAATGGTTTTATATTGACGGCCAAGATACGCGGATGCTCCCTCTTGGATGGCACGGGCAATGGCGCGCATGCGATCATCGCCTTGCGGCCTGCGATTAATCCAGCTCATTAAAGCGATACCGTAGATCAGCGCGAGAACGGCTGATCCCAAGGCAAGATAGAGGGGTGTGGTCATAGAGATTTTGGTTGAGCTAAAGCGCTCTTTTTATTCTTAATAGAGGTAAATTATCGTGTTACTATCTTAGAAAATATGGCATTTTTTGTCAACGACGCTCTTGTTTTCGGCAGTCAATCCTGCTAGTATACGTTAGATCTATGCGTCGTATTCTCTATACGACCCTTGCAAAACTCGTGAGGGGGATTGTGGCTTTGGGGCGAGCGCTAAAACCGCTCCTCCTCGTCCTCCTTCGCGCCATCGGGCGCATTCTTCATGTTATAGCTCAAAAGCTTGTTTTTGTTTTCTTAAAACTCGGACGATTTTTGCGACGGTACTGGCAGGGATACTCCGCGCCGTTTAAGGATAAAATTTGGTTTATTATTACGAGTTCGTGGACGCTACGCGTGGTGATTTTAGCTAGCATTTTTATACTGCTCTTGCCACAGACGCATCTCCGCGCGCGCGATACCGGCCCCAACCTTGATAGTTTGTTGTATCAATTAGTTGGGCCTGGTGACGAGTATTTTGTTGAAGAAGGCATTGAGGGGCCGCTTTCGGTTGGTGTTGAAAGTTGGAGCACGGGCTCCGTGCGTCAGGAGGTGTTGGAGCCGGGTAGCGCGCTCGAGACATTAGAGCCCACCGAATTCGGCGGACTGGCGCTCGGCGGCACCGCGCTCACCAAACCAACCATCATTCCGGGCGCGCAGCTTGGGGTTGAACGGAAGGAGATTATTGTCTATATCGTGCAGGATGGCGACACAATTGGCGGTATCGCCGAGGGATTTGGTCTGAATCTGAACACGGTGTTGTGGGAGAACAGCTTGTCGTTCCGTTCATACATTCGTCCGGGCGAGAGTTTGCGTATTTTGCCGACTGACGGCATCTCGCATGAGGTGAAGCGCGGTGACACACTCGCGAAAATTGCGAAAACGTACGACGGCGATGCGGCGCGCATCGTTGAGTTTAATAAGCTGGCAGACGCAAGCGATATTGAGATTGGACAGAAGATTATTATCCCCGGCGGCAAGAAGCCGGTGCCGGTGTATCATGCGCCGCCTACGCGGAGTCTGCTGACTGATATTGCCGCGCCGCTTCCGTCTATCTTTGTGCCGGCGGGGCAGTTATATGTGTGGCCAACAACGGTGCGGCGCATCAGTCAGTATTTTGGATGGCGCCATACGGGGGTTGATATTTCGGGTCCCATTGGAACACCGCTTATTGCTTCGCGCGCGGGCCGCGTGGTTTCTGCTAAGTGCGGATGGAATGGCGGCTACGGGTGTCATGTCATTTTGGATCACGGCGATGGTGTCCGCACGATGTACGCGCACGCGTCTCGTGTATACGTTGATGTAGGCGAAACTGTGGAACAGGGGCAGGCCATTGCCGGCATGGGCTCAACCGGCCGCTCAACCGGATCGCACATCCATTTTGAGATTCGCGTAAACGGAGTTCGGGTGAACCCGCTTAAATTTGTGCGATGATAGTTACGGTTTATTTTTGTCCACGAAACTGTAGCACTTCGGCAATATGCGTGGTGTGGATGGTATCGGTGCCGGCAAGATCAGCAACGGTGCGCGCCACTTTGATGGTGCGATAAAACGCGCGGGCAGAGAGGTGCATTTGCATGGCCGCGGTTTTGAGGAATGTGAGTGCGGCGTCGTCAATTCGCGCAAGCGCGCGCAGGTGCTCCGATGACATTTCTGCGTTATTGTGGAGCGTTGATGTGTCCCCTGCCTTTGCGTGCGCCACAAACCGATGTAGTTGTCGTTCGCGCGCTTCAGTGACGCGTGCGCGCACTCCAGCGCTTGATTCGCCATCAATCTCGCCCGCCAACTCCTCAATTTTTACCGCCGGTACTTCAAGAACCATATCAACGCGGTCAAGGAGCGGCCCGGATAATTTTTTTTGATAATTCTGAATTTGGGTTGGGAGGCACATACATTGGTGCGCCGGGTCGCCAAAGTAACCGCACGGGCAGGGATTTTGACTCATGATGAGTATGAATCGCGCTGGGAAAGTAAGTGTGTGTTTTACGCGCGTGATGGTGACGCATCCATCTTCAAGCGGCTGACGCAAGCTCTCCAGAAGGGTGCGCGGAAACTCTGGCGCTTCATCTAAAAATAACACGCCGCGATGCGCAAAACTGACCTCGCCGGGTTTTGGATTGTCGCCGCCGCCCACGATGGATATGGCAGAGGCGCTGTGATGCGGTGCGCGGAACGGACGTGTGGTTACGAGTCCGCGACCTCCGGGCGCGATACCAGCCACCGAATAGATTTTGGTAACTTCTAACATTTCTGTTTCGGTCATGGGCGGTAGTATTGACGGCAGCGTGCGAGCAAGCAGTGTTTTTCCGGCGCCCGGTGGACCGGAAAACAACACGTTGTGTGCGCCGGCGGCGGCAATCTCAAGCGCGCGTTTGGCAAAGAACTGGCTGCGGACATGCGCAAAATCATGCTCGTATACTATGGTTTCTGGCGCGGGAATCGTGCGTGGCGCTGTGGTAATAGACGCCTCATTGGTGAGATGTTTTACCAATTCGGCGAGCGTGGTAACAGGAATTACAGAAATGCCGCCCACATAGGCGGCCTCCGCCGCATTTTCTTTAGGAACAAAAAGCATGGTGAGGCCAGCGTGTTTTGTAAAAAGCGCGATGGGGAGTGTGCCATGCACCGGACGCACGGCGCCATCAAGAGACACCTCCCCCACAAAAAGCGCGTGAGATGTGTCTACCTCAAGCGGTACATATGCTTTGAGAATCGCAACCGCGATCGGCAAATCATAGAGCGGTCCGGATTTTTTTACATCCGCGGGCGCCAAGTTAATGAGAATGCGATGATTGGTGGGAAAGGGCAGTCCGGAATTTCGGATTGCGGAACGCACACGCTCTTTTGCCTCCTGCACCGCCGTGTCCGCGAGCCCCACAATATTAAAAGAAGGGAACCCAGTTCCCAAATCCAGTTCAACGGTTACCGGCACGGCATCAATACCGTAGAGCGCGGCAGAATTGACGATCGCGAGCATATGCGGTATATTGTATCATCTTGCACGGGCGAGCTATAAAAAGTATATGACAACGTGGCGTGAATTAAAAAACAATCCGCGATTGAAAGCGTTGTACGAGAAGCGGATGGAAATTATTCGTTTGATACGCGAGTTTTTTTGGCGCGAAAAATTCATTGAGACGGACACACCGATTGCGGTTGCGCTTCCCGGCCAAGAGCCGGAGCTCTCCCCCATTCAGGTTGCGTTGCACGATATGCAAGGCAGCGCGTATCCGCATTATCTTCAAACCTCGCCGGAGTTTGCAATGAAAAAATTGCTGGCCGCCGGTTTCGGCAAGATTTTCCAGATCTGCAAATGTTTTCGGGATTATGAATCCTTCGGCGGCCTCCATAATCCGGAATTTACGATGATTGAGTGGTACCGCGTGGACGCAACGTATCAGGATATTATGGATGACACGGAGCGGCTTTTTAAGCACGTTGCCGGTGAGTCAGGTGTGCGTACGGTTGCGTGGAATGGACACGAGATTGGTATTATGGGCGCATGGGATCGCAAAATCATGCGCGACGTGTGGCGGGAATATGTCGGCGTTGATTTGAATGATTATCTCCTAGCGCCAGCTATGCGCGAACTCGCACGCGGACGCGGTTACACGGTTGCCGACGATGAACCGTACGACGATGTATTTTATAAAATCTTTTTGAATGAGATTGAACCAAAACTCGGTATGGAGCGGCCGATTTTTGTGTGTGAATATCCTGTTTCAATGGCATCGCTTTCACGAAAATGCGCGCATGATCCGCGCTATGCCGAACGGTTTGAGCTGTACATCGGCGGCTTAGAGCTTGCCAATGCATTTGGCGAGCTCACGGATGCTCAAGAACAAAAAAACCGCCTTGAGGCGGATCGCGCAAAACGCGCGGCGACCGGCAAAGAGGTGTATCCGGTGGATCCTGACTTCATCGCCGCGCTTGAATCCGGCATTCCGGATACCGGTGGTATCGCACTCGGCGTTGATCGTATGGTTATGTTGTTTACGGGTGCGCATGACATCAATGAGGTGCTTTTTCAGGCGGACGGCGATGCATAATTCACCACCGCGCAGTGCTGTTTAATCGTAATGGCGTCGCCGGTTTTCCGGTATCGCTCTTAAGCCCCGCGGCCGCCACCTGTTCTGCAAATTCTTGTGCCACTCGCTGTCTTTTTCCGTACAGCAACAAACCTCCTATGATGAGGAGTATCGCAATACTCAAACTTATGCCCAAAAATGAACCCACCCTCCGGCGTTTCATAGCTCTATCGTAGAGTGATTCAGCATTTTTTGCAATCAGTCTTTTTGTTTTGGCTGGCTCGGGGAGAAAATAAGTAGCAGCAGTCCCGCGATAATGGCAAAGTCTGCGAGATTAAACGAACCGGTTGCTATGTTGAGATAATCAGTAACGGCTCCGTGGAAAATCCTATCTAACAAATTACTAAGCGCCCCGCCTACAAAGAGGCCAAAGCCCAATGCCGCACCTAAGGTGTGCGTGTGTTTTTTAAACCACCATAGCGCAAGCCCTATGATAGCGGCAGAAAGTATGATGAGAAGCGCACGGGGAAAAGGGATGCTAAATGCAATGCCGCGGTTCTCCGTGACGCGTATGCTAAGCCACCGAAAGGGGCCCCATACAAATATACCCCCGGTTACAAGGGTATATTTAATGAGTTGATCAATTACTACGAGCGATAGAGCGATCAGGAAAGTAATTTTTTTTTGCTGGAGCATGGTCTGTGGCGGGGATCAGAGCTTTATGACTTCACGGCTTAATTACGCCTCTTGCATGAGGGTCTTTTTACAACTGACACATGAGCCGGATGTTGGTCGTGCAAGCAAGCGGCGTTCCTCAATGGGTTTGTTGCAGTACTTGCAAATACCGTAGACACCTTCTTCTAGGTGTTTGAGGGCTTTTTTGATGTCGCGCAATTGTCCCTCAAGTGTTTCTTCAATTTGTAGGTTGGTGTCGTATTCCGCAACCTCGGCAGCGCTTTCACCCTCGTCGGTGCCGTAATCCGGAAATTTAGAGGTAAACTCGCCATTTTCGTCACGGGTTTTTTGCGCAAACGAAGATAACTCTCGTTCAATTTTTTCTTGTTCTTCGAGTAATTTTGCCTTAATTTCCTTTAAAAATTTGGTGGAAAAGTGAGAACTCATAGGTTAGGTAAAGTATAGCAAATGGTAGCGGTATCCTACCATAGGAACACCAGTGTTTCAAGCGCTGTCAAGCCTTTAAAGGGACTGTCGCCGAATGCCATTAAAAAGAAAAGGGCGGGATTACGCCTGGGGTGAATTTGTAGCGTGTCTCGCCCTTTGCTCGGGCGAATAATGCGAATGACCAGCCAAATGGTCGCTACAAGCATAATTCCAACCCGAGAACGACGCATGAAGCCCTACAATGGTGGGTATCCTCGCGGAAGTGGGGCCTTTTGGGCGCCGACTTCTATGGTGGAGGGCCACCGCAAAGAAAAGTGGGGAAAGTGGGGAGTAGAGCAACACGGAGAGCAATGGATGCTCTGAAGGCGCTTCCAGTCATACTGAAAATACCTTCAGAGCATCCTGCTCAAAAATAAATTGTCTGCAAAGAGCGAGTAGTCACACTGACATCACTAAGTATACCCTAATTTTTATATTTTGTCAACAATAAGGTCAAATGGCTTTGTTAAGATAAAAAATTGTTAACCTGTGGATAACTTTCAACTTTATTTGTATACACAAGTGTATACTTTTATGATTTTATCTACAGTTATCCACAATTTTATCCACATACCTAATTGTATACACTAGTGTATACAATTAAAAAGCCCCGATTAATCGGGACTTTTTGGTTATCTCCGTCCGCCGAAGGAGCGGCGGCCGCGCGAGCCGCGGTCGCCACCACGTCCACCGCGATCGTCGCGACGCGGAGGCCGCTCGCTTGGCACATGGTCCGGCATACCTTCCGGACGCGGCAACAGCGCCTTCATGGAGAGATTAACACGGCCGAGATTATCAATTTCTTTTACCTTCACTTTCACCACATCACCCATTTTGAGGCGGTCAGACGGCCGCTCAACACGTCCCCAGGCAATTTCAGACACATGCACCATGCCGTCTTTGTTCGGCAAAATTTGCACAAACGCACCGAAATCCTCAAGACGCACAATGGGTCCTTCATAGATTTCGTCCACCGCCACCTCTTTCACAATATCGGTGATCATCTTGATGGCGCGTTTCATTTCCGCCGCATCATCGGAGGTGATAAACACCGTGCCGTCCTGTTCAATATCAATGGAAACACCGGTGTCAGCAATGATTTTATTGATGATTTTACCGCCCGGGCCAATGACCTCGCGGATTTTTTCCGGATCAATCTTGATGATTTCAATGCGCGGCGCGTACGGCGAGAGATCAGCGCGCGGTTCGGCAATGGTTTTTTGCATGGATTTCAAAATCTCCAAGCGTGCCTTGCGCGCGCGGCTCACGGCCTCTTCTATAATTTCAACAGGCAACCCATCGGTTTTTGTATCAAGTTGAATGGCGGTAATACCCGCTTCCGTGCCGGCAATTTTGAAGTCCATACCACCCTTGCCATCCTCCAAGTCCTGTATATCGGTGAGAATCTTCCATTTACTCATGTTTTCATTGCTCGCAAGACCAATGGCAACGCCGGCAACCGGTGTCCTAATGGGTACGCCCGCATCCATGAGCGCCAAACTGGAACCGCACGTTGATGCCATAGACGATGAACCGTTTGATCCCATGACTTCAGACACCACGCGAATAGTGTAGGGGAACGTGTCTTCCTCGGGCAAAACCGGTAACAAGGCCTTTTCCGCGAGCGCTCCGTGGCCAATATCGCGCCGGCCCGGGCCGCGCAACACACCAACTTCGCCAACGGAAAATGGCGGAAAGTTATAGTGGTGCATGTAGCGTTTTTTGGTGTCGTCTTCTTCCATGGTATCCAAAATTTGTTTATCACTGGGCGCGCCAAGTGTTACCACGGAAAGCACTTGTGTTTCACCACGCAAGAAATGCGCGCTTCCATGAGTGCGCGGCAAGAGCCCAATCTCGGAATCAAGGGGGCGAACTTCGTCCAACGCGCGGCCGTCAACTCTGGTGCCGTCTTCTAAAATTTTGAGGGTAATTTCTGCCTCTACTAATTGTTTTAGCTCCTTACTTATCCGTGCGCGGTTTTCTTCATCAATTCCCTCTTTTTCTAGATGAGTATCAAGCGCTTTCCCCAGAGCGGCGAATGCATCCTTGCGCGCCTGTTTTGATGCCTTGGGGCTGTTAAAGAGGTGGGTGTCCACCATCTTTTTGATGACAGATTGTGCTTTTCGAAGCGCATTCGCGTATGATGCCGCGGCATCCTGTTCTTTTTGAGATTTTTCCGATACTGCTCCGGCCTTGGCACCAACCTTTTTAATCGTGTCTTTGATGAAATCCGTAACCGGCACCAATTCTTTTTGCGCGAATGCGATTGCTTCAAGCAGGGTATCCTCGGGTACTTCTTTTCCACCTGCTTCAATCATCATAATTTTCTCGGGCGTTCCCGCGACAAACAGATCAAGCGGGCTTGCCGCAAGTTGCGCGTATGTTGGGTTTACCAAAAAAGCGCCATCTTTTTGTCCTACGCGCACACAGCCAATGGGGCCGCGCCACTGCAACCCCGATGTCATAAGCGCAAGAGAGGTGGCAAGGAGCGCCAGCACGTCCGGATCATTTTCACCATCAATCGACAAGATGGTAAGAATCACCTGCACATCATTCCGCACGCTTTCGTCAAAGAGTGGGCGAATGGAGCGATCAACCAGTCGCGCGGACAAGATGGCTTCATCGGTTGGACGACCTTCTCGTTTTACAAAACGACTACCCTTAATTTTCCCCGCGGCGTACATTTTTTCCTCAAAATCAACCATGAGCGGAAAGTAATCAATTCCCTCGCGTTTTCCCTCGCTCTTTACCACGGTTGCAAGCACGAGCGTATCTCCGTATTGTACGGTGCACGCGCCGTGCGCTTGTTCGGCAAAACGGCCAAACTCCGCCTTAAGTTCACGGCCTCCCCATTGTGTTTTGAATGTTTTGGTGTTCATAAAAAAACAGGATACATAAGCGCATACATTCGTCTTCGCGGACAAGTATATGCGTCCATGATCCTGAAGCGATGGCGCATGTCGACTCTCCGATTATTGGAGACATGTACCAGGTGTCTCAAGACCATGGTGTATGATGGGTGAATTATTTTGTACGTCTCCGTCCTCGACCGCTTTTTACTGGTTCAGCGTCAAGCGCACGCTTGCGATCGTGAATAAGGAATTTTTCCTTATCGGCGCTTAAATCCGTAAAGGCATCCGCTTCATCAATGAGCGCGCTTGAAGCGGTTTCACGGAAGGCAACCACCTCAACTTGACGTCCCTGATTGCGGAGATATTGCACCACAGGAATAAAATCACCATCACCGGAAACAACCACCACCGCATCTAAGGTTGGTGAAAGGCGAATGGCGTCAACGGCGATGCCAACATCCCAGTCCGCTTTTTTTGCGCCGCCCAAGAAGATTTGCAGATCGCGTTCTTTGGTTTCAATACCAGAGTTTTTGAGCGCTTCAAAAAATGGCTGTTCCTCGCGCGTCTCGGTGCGCACCACATACGCGATGGCGCGAATGAGTTTGCGTCCGGCGAGCGCGGCGGTTACCACGTTGCCAAAATTTACCTTGGCGCCGTGGAGATTTTTAGCGCTATAGTACAAATTTTGTACGTCAATAAACACCCCCACGCGCTGATCAGGGTGTTTTACCGGGTTACTTTTATAGATGGTTGTCATGCTTTAAGATTTTTGATTTCCTCTTTAACATCTTCAAGTTCAACATGCGCTTCAACGGCTTTTTCACCCAGACGGTCAATCTCACGCGCTTGCTTCAAGTGCAGTTTTTTGACGAGATCTTCAAATGAATCCAAATCTTCCTTCTTTAAGTATTTGAGTAGCTGGCGGCGTTCGCTGATTTTACGGAGCAGACCTCGGCGGCTTGAATGATCCTTGGCATGCACCTTGAGGTGCTCCACCAGTTCCTTGATTTCAAAGGTGAGGATGGCAATCTGGATCTCTGACGATCCAGTGTCGCCCTCGTGTGTCTGGAAGCGCTTTATGATGCGCTGTTTAGTATTTTTATCTAACATACGTGCGTCATAGAAGGGCAAGCTAGGGCACTACCCAGCTGGTCCGGGTGGATAAATTGGTTTTAGTATAGCAGAAAGCCCATGGCATGTCAAATGCGGCCGTTGAAACGGCGGGTTTTCCACCCGTTTGCTTGACAAAGTGCTTTTTTTGTGCTATACTAGTATTTGTACACTTTTATGACGACTCGTTTGATGCGAGTTGTCACACTGACGGGGCCACATGTAGGCGCCTTTTTTATTTTCCTCACGCTGTTTTTGGGCGCGCTCTTCTTGCCCGTGAATATTGTTTACGCGAAGCACGGGCGATCAGTATCGCTCACTGTCTTTAATCAGGATGGCACAGAGGCGCGCTCTTTTTCCGTTCCTTTGAAAAACGATACGGGGGGAGCTACCGTAGCGCTCGGTGATGTTTGGGGAGATGAGCAAACAGAAATTATTATTGGTAACGGGTATGGCAACGAACCACAGGTACGGTATTTTGGTCTGGACGGCAAAGAACTATCGCATTTTTTTGCGTATGAATCGGACAGGGAGCTGGGTGTCACCGTAGCCGCATGCGATGTTGATGGTGACGGCGTGACCGAGGTGATTACCGCAAAACAGCCCGGTGGCGATCCGGAAGTGCGCGTATATACTAAAGATGGTCGCTTACTGCCAAACGGCAGTTTTATGGCGTACGACGCGGCCTTTCAGGGTGGCATTTTTGTTGCATGTGGAGATACCGATGGAGATGGTATGAATGAGGTGGTGACCGCACCCGGCCCAACAGGTGGCCCACATATTCGTGTGTGGCAATTCACCGGCGGGTCAGGGACGGCAGAAGAGGCGACATCACCGCAATCAGCACCTGGATTACCACGGTTAGCCGACAACAGCAGAGTTCCACCAAGTCCACCGGGTATTCAGAAATTCGCTTTTCGGAATCCGGAACGACCCGACGATCTTTCAGTGCGGCATTGGGGATTGGCAATGGGAACGGTTACGGTTGCTACCGAGGAAGTGAAACCTGCCTGGACCGTCCTTCGTGAATATTTTGATGGTGATCCGGGAGACACGCGTGGCCGGTTGGTTTCTGTCACGCACAACGGGGGCGCCAATTATATTGTTACCCAACCCATTGCCGACCACCATGCGTATGAGCGCCTTGTGCACACGGCATACCGAGATATCACCGGCGATGGAATTGATGAGCGGTTTACCGTACCCGGCAATTATCTCGTGGCTAATCCACATAAACCAAAAGAGGTGATTGTTGACCTGTCTGATCAGCGGCTGTTCGTGTATGAATACGGCATAGCTAAACGTTCGTTTTTTGTGTCAACCGGTTTATATACTTACCCAACACCCACCGGTTCTTTTGCGCTTGAAAAAGTGCCATCCGTGCTTTATAGCGCGTACTACGGACCGGGAGACCCGGGTAATTATGACTATGGGTGGGTGGCGGACAATCTTCGCATAAAACCGCGCTATTTTATCCATACCGCCCACTGGCATAACAATTTTGGTCATCGGCGGAGCCATGGGTGTGTGAATGTTGAAAAGAGCAACAATGATTGGATTTACGCATGGGCGATTGACGGCACGCCGCTTACGATACGAGAGTAAGGTTATCCACAGAGAGACCGTTGGTGAAAATTATGCTATACTTTATTGGTGATATATTAAAAAGCTCACGGAGATACTTATTAGGTATCCCGGTGAGATAATTTGGTTTTATATATGGCGACACAACTAAGGGTGTGCGTGTCGTCACACGGGCAAGGACTCGCATTTCGCGCGATGTCTTATTTTCTTGCTGGCATCATGGTTATGTCGGCATTTTTGTTTAACTACCGTGTGGCACAAGCACAGGAGGCAGGAGAAGAGGGGGCCGCTGCTGCGGTGGAAGAAGAAGCGGCAGTCGCTCCTGAAGGGGTTTTTGTGCCTCCCGCACCAGAAGCGTTACCGGTTACGGCGGACGTGATTCCAACCGATGTTGTTTTAGATATGCAGGTTACCATGCAGGATTTGGGCGCAACGGAGGCAACCATTTTGCCGGATAGCCCACTGCATGTTTTTAAGCGGTTTTGGTGGGGTGCTCAAGAGGTTTTTACCTTTGATCCGATTGCTAAGGCAAATTTAATTTTGGAACATGCTAGTCAAGAGATATATGAAATAAAGAAGTTGATTGAAACGGAGGGTGTGGCAGATGATTCTGTGGCGTCAGCGCTTGTGAATGCCGTTGAACGCTATGAGGAGCGACTAGAAGATGTTGCTGATTTAGCTACCGACATTCAGGAGGAGTACGGAACGGCCACTCCGGTGGTTGAGCAATTGATGGCTGAATTTGTTGAACAGCAACTTGATCATGAAAAGGTGTTAGATTTTGTTGAAGCGGAAGTGGTAGCGGTTGCTGTCGAGACCGGTGCGGCCGATGCGGGTGATTTGGTAGCGCTTCAAGAAGCGCGTGACGGCGCCATGGCAAGTACCGGCGAGGTGCTGGTGGGGGTTATGGAAGATCCGGTGGCCATTGCTGAAGTTATTGATGCGGTTTTGGTTGAGGAGAATGGTAGTGAATTTGTTGAGTTGAAGCATTTGGAATTCCTTGATCGTCTTGAAGAAGCTGCGCCGACCATTATTGAGGAAGCCCTACATGAGGCGGTTGGACAAGTAGAGGACAGCTCACTTGATCGGCTTGAAGTGAACATTGCCGCGCTTCCGGAAGACGTACGCGCCGAAGAATTTGTTCATTACCTGGAGGCGCTCCCCGCAGATGAGGCAAATCTCTTAGTGGTTATTGATACGGTCAAAGAGGTGTTGCCTCTTGATGTTGTAGAGCACGTTGAGGAACTTAAGGATATTATAGTGACGCGTATCGCCGAGGAATTTGAGGTGTTTGAAGGAGAACCCGAGGTGCGTGAGGCATTCTTTAAGAATTTGAAAGAGAGTGGTGATTTTGAAGATCTTCGCGTGCTTGATGAGATTGCCGGCCGCATTGTGTTTGATGATGAAAGCATCGTAGAAGAGATTGCGCAATATCGTGAAGAGGGTGTGCAGTCCTTCAAGGAGCAGTTTACCGATGAAGAGTCCGGAGACCAAGCTGAACGTTTTCAGAAGCTTTCTCTCGCCATGGCAGAGAAGCCGGATCCAACCACCTGTAAACTGCTTTTGGATCTTGAGCGCGAGGTGCGTTCTGATCCTTCCAAAGCCGCATTTATAGATCAAATGCAGGAATTGGGGAAGAAGACCCGCTTTGCTTTTGAAACAAAGGCGCAAGCACGCGGTTCTGAATTCATGGAGCGCACCGCAACCAACGATCCGCGCGATCTTGAGGTGATGCGTGCGTTTGCGGGAAAATTCCAAGCGGCATCGGGTTTTGAGGCCCAGAAGTTTCACAAGGAGTTAGGTCAAGAAGTGTTGGGCACGTCGTTTGCGGGCGTGCCAGGAGGGTTTGACGCGTTTTCTTCTTTTGCAAATACCCAAAAGACAGCAATCACCAAATCAATTCAAAATGTAGATGATCCCGCGGTATTTCGCGCGATGCAGGCCAGGTTTACGAACGCCTCAACCGATGTGATAACAGAGATGCAAGCATTCGGTAATTTTAGTAATGTGTTCAACAACAAGGCCACCGTTATTCAGCAGAAAGCGCTTGAAGAAGAGTCCGCCCGTCTGCGTTCAGAATTCCAACAGTCGCAACAGGCAGAATTATTCAGCCAATTGCAGAGAGCGGGGGATGAATCAGCAAAACAAGCGATCCTCCAGCAATTTCAGGAACGGGCTGGAGCACAGTTGGAGCAACAATTATCCGCCCGTCAGGACGAGTTCAAGCAGTTTACGAACGCCAATCCGTTCTGTGACGAGGCGTGTCAGAAGGCAAGTCACGAAAAGTTTGAGCGGAGTTTTGCCACGGAGAAAGCAAGCGTTGGTGAATTTTCGGCGGAAGATGTTGCGGGCCAGCTCAAGAAATTTGAACAATTTCAGAAGAGCGGCCTGATTGATGAGGGGCGTATTCGCCCAACGTTTGGAGGTCCCGAGGGCGTCTTCCCTGGCCGGGGCGCGACAACAGGTCAGTTCCCTGGACAAGGGTCAACTGAAGGTGTGTTTCCTGGGCGCGGCGCCACGGAGGGTCAGTTCCCGGGTGGTCATCAACCAACCGCAGAAGAGAAAGCGCGCATGAAAAAGGACTTTGGTTCGTATCAGAAACCGTCGAGCGAATCAACGCCCTTGAAACCATCAACCGGAGAATTCAATTATGATTTCACTAAGCCGGGAACGATGCCGGATTACAAGCCCGATGTTACGACGGGTGTAAAGCCGGATGCGATGAAAGATTATCAAATGCCGACAGGAGGATTTGATGATCTCTTCAAACAACCAACAAGCGGTGATTACAAGCCGACGACCGGTGATACGTCCAAGTATCCAGCCATGGGTACGCAACCAACGTCCGGCCTGCCAACAGGCGGAACACAGGTGCCTAGTACTGGTACCTACCCAATGACTGATTCTTACGGCCATCCGTACACGGGTACACAACCAACGTCCGGCCAGTTGCCGACGAGTGGCACACAGCCGCCAACAAGCGGTACACAGTTACCAGTAACCACGCAGCCGGTAACACAGCCAATAACGCAGCCAACGACGATAGAGCCAACGCCGACGTATACTGCTCCAGTTGTGACAGAACCAGCGCCAACATACACCGCGCCGACGTATACTGCGCCGACGTATACTGCGCCAACAGATAGCTACATGATGATGCCACATTCATCTATCTGGAGGAGGGTAGCCGTGCTGTTCTATAACTTCATCACCCTTCCCGCACGCGCATTTGGCCTCTAAAGGAACTCCCTGCGTGCTTATTCTGTCGGACTAGGAACTCTCTCTTTAGGACGATAGGAGGAAAAACACTGACATCCCGA
>CAZWRL010000010.1:0-21413 GCA_964636345.1 uncultured Gammaproteobacteria bacterium
CGCTTTTGCCGGCTGACCTTTTTCTTTCTTAGCCAAACGATTTGCTTCAGACAATTGCGCTTTTTCAATTATTTCACCCGGAAGCAAGTCAGTGTCTCCCGCGTCTTCAACATACACGCGTGAGAACATCTGACGAACAATCACTTCCACATGCTTGTCGTTCAATTTCTGGCCTTGGCTTGAATAAATATCCTGAATTTCGCGCAAGATATATTTCTGCACCGCCTCCTTGCCCTTCAGTTCATACAAATCCTGCAATTGAACATGTCCGTCCGTCATCTGATCGCCCTGTGCTACACGATCACCGTCTTTAACAAAGAACTTATAGCCCATGGGAACAATATATTCTTTCACTTGCGCGCCTTGCGGCAACACTTTCAAACTTTTCTTCAACAGTTTCACGAGGCCGGGATATTTGGCTTTCTCTTTATCGCCCGAACCGCGCACCACGAGCACATCGCCCATTGCCACTTCCTGGCCATCGGCCACCACCACCTCGTCTTTATCGGTGAACGTCATTTTTTCCGGCTCCACAACCTCGGCCTCAATCCGAATAATTTTCTGACCGGTGCGGCCTTCAAAAATTTTCTTTCCGCCCACATCCTCAATCACGTGCCCGTCAGCGCTTTCTATTTTGACCGTACCTGCCACTTCTGCCAAAAACGCCACACGCTTTGGTGTGCGCGCCTCAAATAATTCTTCAACACGGGGAAGACCTTTGGTGATATCCACGCCGGCCACACCACCGGTATGGAATGTCCGCATGGTAAGCTGTGTACCCGGTTCACCAATGGATTGCGCGGCGATAATGCCAACGGCCATACCGGAATCAACCAAACGGTTGTGTCCTAAATCATATCCGTAACATTTCTGACAAACACCTTTGGGGAACTTGCACAAAAGCACGGATCGCACCTGCACGGCATCCAAATCCGCTTTTTCAATTTCACGCGCGTCTGCTTCAGTAATGAGTTCACCGCCACGGACCAATTTCTTGCGCCCGTCTTTAATATCCACCACGGCAAAGCGACCCACCACGCGGTCTGCCAACTTCTCGCCCATTTGCTGTGACTCTTCTTTCGTAATGCTAATACCCACTTCTTCCCCGCAATTTTCTTCAAGGATCACCACATCTTGAGCCACATCAACCAAACGACGGGTTAGGTAACCGGCGTTTGCGGTACGAAGCGCGGTATCGGACAAACCCTTTCGGGTGCCATGACTGGAAATAAAGAATTCAAGCACATCAAATCCTTGCTTGAAACCGCCTTTAACCGGCAATTCAATAATCTCACCGGATGGCGATGATACCAAGCCCTTCATACCAATAACCTGGGTCAACTGCAACCAGCTTCCGCGAGCGCCCGATTCAATCATGCGATACACCGGGCCGGTTTTATCAAGCACATCGCGGCTCATGGCGGTAATTCTGTCTTTCGCCTCGGTCCAAATTTCAATAATTTTTGCGTGGCGTTCATTACCGGTCAACAAGCCCTCGGTATATTGTTCCGTCACTTCATCAATTTTTGTGTCTGCCTCCGCGAGCGCCGCCGGTTTGCCGACTAACACCGGGAAGTCATCCATGCCGATGGAATATCCGGCCTTGGTGACATATTTAAATCCAAGATTTTTGATTTCATCCAACACGCGCGCCGTTCCCTCTGAACCATAAAATTCAAGCATCAATCGGATAATCTTTCCCAATTTCTTTGAGGTAATCACCTCATTATAATAGGACAACTTATTGGGGAAGAGGTTGTTGAACATAACGCGTCCCACCGTGGTCTCCACGCGATTACTTTGTCCCTCGGGGAACTTTGACAGGTCGTCAAAACGAACAATTACTTTTTCTTGCAGAGAAACTGTGCGCAATTTGTACGCCAAGAGCGCTTCTTTGGAAGAGCTGAAAATTTTCTGCCGCGCACCCGCTACGGGCTCATCCATGTGCGTCACATAAAAACATCCAAGCGCAAGATCTTGTTTTGGCGTCACCACGGGATCACCGGTTGCCGGTTTCAACAAATTCTTCTCTGATGCCATGAGATGTTCCGCTTCCCATTGTGCTTCCGCGGTCAATGGCACATGCACGGCCATTTGGTCACCATCAAAATCCGCGTTAAAAGCGGTACACACCAGCGGATGAATACGAATGGCCTTACCCTCAATAAGACGCGGACGAAACGCTTGCACACCCAAACGGTGCAATGTTGGCGCGCGGTTTAAGAGCACGCGGGTCCCCGCGATAATTTCTTCCAAAATATCCCACACCTCGTCGGATTCGGTTTCCACAAACCGCGCGGCGCTCCGCACATTATGCGCCAATTCGCGTTTAATAATTTCGCTCATGACCATGGGCTTAAAAAGTTCAAGCGCCATGCGCTTCGGAATACCACATTCATCAATGCGCAAATTCGGCCCCACCACAATCACGGAACGACCCGAATAATCCACACGCTTACCGAGCAAGTTCTGACGGAACCGTCCTTGTTTTCCTTTCAAAATATCCGCGAGCGAGCGCAACTGTCGGCGTTGTCCGGTAGCGGCCGCCACGGTTTTGGTGCGGCGCGCGTTGTTATCAATCAAGGCATCGCCCGCTTCTTGCAACATGCGTTTTTCATTGCGCACAATAACTTCCGGCGCATTCAATTCCATGAGGCGCTTCAGACGATTGTTGCGATTAATCACGCGGCGATAGAGATCATTCAAGTCAGACGTGGCAAAACGACCACCATCCAGCGCCACCATCGGACGCAAATCAGGCGGAATAATAGGAACCGCCCGCATAATCATCCACTCCGGCCGAATACCATTGCGTTTCAAACTGCGGAGCAATTTCATGCGGCGCACGATCCGTTCGCGCTTGGTGCCCTTTGCGGTTTGCACCTGCTTTTCCAGTTCGGTCAATGTCGCCTCAAGATTCAAGGTCTGCAACAGGTTCATAATGGCTTCGGCGCCAATGCCTGCGTCAAAAAAATGACCAAACCGAAGCGCCACTTCTTGATACTGATTTTCCGTTAAAATATGCAGGGGCTGAATGTCGGCAATTTCCTTTTCCGTGTGCACAAAGTCCTCCTCAAGCGCTTTGAGTTTTTTATTCATCTCCTGTTCTTGTTTGCTACCCGCGGTGCCGCCGGCATGCTCAAATTCATTTTTAATTTGTCGGCGCTTTGATTTATATTCATTGCGCAACTGTTCCAACGTCTCTTGCTTCAACGGCTCATTAACCTTGGTGATAATAAAGGAAGCAAAATACACCACACGTTCAATGGACTGCACACCCATATCAAGCACGGTGCCAATCTTTGAAGGAACAGAACGCAAGAACCAGATGTGCGCAACCGGCGCAGCAAGCTCAATGTGCCCCATGCGTTCACGACGCACGAGCGAATGGGTTACTTCCACGCCGCACTTATCGCACGTAATTCCCTTATATCTAATTTTTTTGTATTTGCCACAATAACACTCCCAATCTTTCGTGGGGCCAAAAATTTCTTCGGCAAATAATCCGCCCTTTTCCGGTTTCTGCGTACGATAATTAATGGTCTCTGGCCGATTCACCTCGCCGTGCGACCACTTGCGAATCACCTCGGGCGATGCAATGCGCAAACGAATCGCGTCAAAATCAATGGTATGCAAAGGATGGGACATATTATAAGGTGGTGTTACGCGGATCTTTATCAAGCATGGATTCTTCAACGGTTGTGTACTTGCCGGACTCGCTCCGCTTTAAGAGTTCAATGTCCAGACCAAGACCTTTGAGTTCACGGGTCAACACGTGGAATGATTCCGGAATGTTCACCCGAGAAATCTCCTCGCCCTTGATAATGGCCTCGTACGCGCGTGCGCGCCCCTGCACATCATCGGATTTAATCGTCAACATCTCTTGCAATGTTTGCGCCGCGCCGTATGCTTCAAGCGCCCACACTTCCATTTCACCAAAGCGCTGGCCACCATGCTGTGCCTTACCGCCAAGCGGTTGCTGGGTAATCAAACTGTATGGACCGATAGAACGCTGGTGAATCTTATCATCAACCATGTGATTCAATTTCAAAATGTACGAGTATCCCACCGTTGTCTTGTGTTCAAACGGTTCCCCGGTGCGACCATCAAACAGTTGAATCTGGCCGTTTGTGGGGAAACCCGCGCGTTCAAGTTCCTCTTTAATTTTCTCTTCAGGAATACCATCCAAAACCGGCGTTGCCACGTGATACCCGAGTGCGTTTGCAGCCAAACCAAGGTGCGCCTCAAGAAGCTGTCCCAAGTTCATACGAGAAATAACACCGAGCGGCGACAAAATAATATCAACCGGCGTACCATCTTCCAGCATCGGCATGTCCTCAACCGGAACCACGCGAGAAATAACACCTTTGTTACCGTGGCGGCCGGCCAGCTTGTCACCAACCTGGATTTTACGCATATCAACCACGGTCACCTGAACCTGCTTGATCACGCCGGGCTGAAGTTTGTCACCCTGTTCTTGCGAGAACGTGCGAACGCCAATTACTTTTCCATGTTCGCCATGGCGCAAATACAAACTTGAGTCGCGCACGTCGCGTGCTTTGTCGCCAAAAATCGCCCGCAACAAACGTTCTTCAGGCGAAAGATCGGTTTCACCTTTCGGGGTAATTTTACCTACCAAAATATCGCCGGGATTAACCTCGGCGCCAATGCGCACCACACCTTCAGAGTCCAAGTTCTGTAAACGCTCTTCAGAGACATTCGGGATGTCCGAAGTAATCACTTCCGGCCCCAATTTTGTCTCACGCACATCAGTCATGTAACTCTCAATATGAAGTGATGTAAAACGATCGTGTTGCACCAGTCGTTCTGAAACGATAATCGCGTCTTCGTAGTTATAGCCGTCCCACACCATGTAGGCAACAAGCACATTCTGTCCAAGCGCCAGTTCACCATGATCCATACCCGTCCCATCAACCAAAAGCTCTCCTTTTTTTACTTTCTGTCCCAAAGAAACCACGGGCTTTTGGTTGATACTCGTGTCATTATTGGAACGAATAAATTTGTGTAACGTGTGCGCATGCAGGGTATCGTCCTTGTCCGCAATTACCACATGCCCGCCATCTACCTCGGTGACCACGCCATCAGTTGCCGAGGTAATCATGTAGCCGGAGTCCGCTGCCGCGCGCCACTCAATACCGGTGCCGACAATCGGCGCGTCCGGTTTAATACACGGCACGGCCTGACGCTGCATATTGGTACCCATGAGCGCGCGTGTGGCATCATCGTGTTCCAAAAAGGGAACCAGGGATGTGCCGATGGAAACAATTTGATTTGACGCAACATCAACGTAATCAATAGTATCGGCGTCCTCAATGGATGGTTCGCCATATTTACGCACGCTCGCGCGCTTTTGTGTAAAGTAACCATCCGCATCAATCGGCGTTGTGGCCGAGGCGGTTACTGATTTTTCTTCTTTAAACGCATTCAAATACACCACGTCATTCGTCACACGCGCGCGACCGTCTTTTTCTTTCTCTACTTTGCGATACGGCGTTTCAATAAATCCAAACTCATTCACCCGCGCAAACGAGGCAAGGTGTCCCACGAGGCCAATATTGGGGCCTTCCGGTGTTGCGATAGGACAAATGCGGCCATAGTGCGTCTGGTGCACGTCACGCACTTCAAAACCCGCGCGGTCACGCGCCAAACCACCCGGACCGAGCGCGGAAACGCGCCGTTTGTGTTCCAATTCCGCAAGCGGGTTCACTTGATCCATGAATTGGGAAAGTTGTGAACTCATGAAGAATTCATGAACCGCTCCAATAACCGGCCGCGCATTAATGAGCCGCGCTGGCGTCAATGTTTCAACATCATAGGTACTCATGCGATCGGTCACGATGCGCTCCATGCGCGCCAATCCCACGCGGAAACGGCTCTGTACCAATTCTCCCACCGCGCGAATACGACGATTCCCCAAGTGATCAATATCATCCGGCTCATCTTGCGTCACATTCAAGCGCACCACCTCGCGCACCACGTGCATCAATTTATCCACTGACAAAATGCGGTTTTCAATTTTTTCCGAATCTTCTTTCTTAAATGGAAGATCAAAGCGCGTATTAAATTTGTACACGCCCACCTTGCTCAAATCGTACCGGGAAAAGTTGAAAAACATGGCGTGAATAAGCTGGCGGGCGTTTTCTGGTGTTGCAAGATCTCCGGGTCGTATGCGTTTGTACACCTCAACCAATCCCTCTTCCTCACTCCCGGCCTGATCTTTCGCCAGCGTATTTTCAACAAAATTAATATGCGGATGCATGTTCACGCTCTTCAATTGTTCACGAATACTGTCAGAATCGCCGGCGCCGAGCGCGCGGAGCAAACTGGTAACCGCCACCTTGCGTCGACGGTCAACTTTTGCCCACAGAATGTTACTGTGATCGGTCTCAATTTCAATCCACGCACCGCGGTTAGGAATAATTTTTGCGCCGTAATACCGGCGGCCGCGCATTACCTCTGCCGTAAAGTAAACGCCGGCCGAACGAATAAGCTGAGAAACAATGACGCGTTCAATACCGTTAATCACAAACGTGCCGCGATCCGTCATCATCGGAATATCACCCAAATACACCTCTTGCTCATGCGTGGTGTTGGTGCGTTTGTTCACCAGCCGCACCTTGACGCGGAGCGGCGCCTCATAGGAAATGTTCTTTTCGCGACAGATAACTTCGGCAAACTTGGGTTCATCAATATAATAGTCGTCAAAATAGAGCTCCAAATCGCGACCGCTAAAGTCCGTGATGGGAGAAATTTCCGCAAAAAGTTCCTTGATGCCTTTTTCAAAAAACCAGCGATACGCATCTTTCTGTACCTCAATAAGCGGAGGGAGTTCTATGGCATCCTTAAACTCCGTGAAATAACGTCGTTCACGATCTTGTACTCGCTGTCGTTTGAAGATCATAAAACAAAAAGAGGCGCCCAAAAGGCGGTTTTTATTAAAACCTGGCTAATTTTTGTCTGCGCGGAGGAGCGCCGGCATTTAATTTTTGCTTAAATAAGGGCAATTCCCACCACTTTGCCCACGGAAGCATGGCACTTTTAAAATTCGCCTATAGAATACATGATGTCAAAAGGTTTGTCAAATTGGATTGTCCACAGTCCTGGATAAGTACCATTTTTTATTTAATCCTAGAGAAAAATCAGGTCTTTCCCTTGACAAAAATCGTCAAATCTGCTATACTTGCCAGTTCTTTTAAGGGTCTGTCTAAAATTGTGACGAGACAGCGGGCGATGATGGGCGCTCTTTGCAACACCCATCCTCCTTTCTCAACGTTCCATCACGCTCGCTGCCTCCCCACAGGGAGGACCATCCTTTTCCAAAAGGAACCAATGCCAGCCCGCAAAGCTACGCTTAGGCGTTGCTGGCGGGCCAGCCCGCAAACTATAGAGCCCAACGTAGTTTATGGGCAAACCTGGATGGGCGCGACGCCCATGCCCGTGGTGCCACGCACTCGGGTTGCGCCGAGCCCTTCCGGATACGACGCTTGTGAGTAACGAGTGTCCCCCGGCATCCCGATTTATCGGGATTCCGGGACCATTCGCTATTTGCGAGGAGTGCAATAACCAGAGAAAAAGAAGGACAGCGAGACACAACATCTCCTGCCCTTCTTTTTTTAAAACAAAATCCTCCGCCAGGACCTGCGAAAGCGACACGCGCTGTAAATCAATAGGTCAGAACGAGGGGATATGACCCTGGCAAAAAAATGCCGGGGTTGAGGAGAGTATTTATATTCCCTCGCTCGATACTATTGCAACACGGACTCCTTCGCAGGTCTTGATGGAGGAATGTAACGATTATAGTGCATGGAAAACACGTGTCAAGAATTGTTGTGGAAAAACGGCAAAATATGCGTGATGTGATATACTATATGCTTGACGTATGTCCAGATACCACCATCGTCCCGGGTCGCGCCGCAACGCCTCGTTGTTTGATCGGGTTGATTTTAACCCAGAAATTAAACGCGGGGTACTCGCGGTCTTTTTGTTTGTGCTCGCGGGGCTCTCACTGCTTTCTTTTTTTGACCTGGCCGGACTTGCGGGATCATTTTGGGCGGCGCTTCTCTCGGTTGCCTTTGGCAAAACCCGCTTTGCATTGCCGGTGGTACTGATTGTGATTGGCTATCTCATTGAAAAAGAAGGGGAATATGATTACAAACTCACGCATTTTATTGGTCTCATTCTTTTTTTCCTTTCGCTCAACGCCATCTTCCATTTAAACTTCCCCATGACTGAATTAGTAAGCCAGGCGATAGCGGGAAACGGCGGCGGGCTCTTTGGGGTGGCGCTTGCCTGGCCACTCAAAAACTATCTTGATTACTGGGCGGCGCTCATGATATTGCTCGCGCTTCTTGTTATCTCGCTTCTCTTCATTTTCAACATATCGCTTGCGCGGCTGATTGAAACGCATCGCGTCTTTTTTGCCCATTTGGGATGGGTGGGGCGGAGCATCCTTTCGTTGGCGCATGTGATCGCGCCACCGAAAGTAACCGACCAAGGAGAACCATCATTTTCTAGCCGGCCGCTTCTTGAAGAGGAAGACATGACGGATGCTGATTATGATGAAGAAGAAGCGCCGGAAACAGGGGAAGAAACAGAAGAAGGAGGCGAGGAAGAGAGTCAATTTGCAGAGACCGAAGATGGAGAAGCGCCTGCGCGTAAAAAAATAGCCCGCGCGGAATTCAACTTGCCACCACTTTCCTTGCTTTACACCTTAAAGTCAAAACCAACGGCCGGAGATATCAAGGCAAACAGCGCGATCATCCAAGAGACGCTGGCCAATTTTGCCATTTCGGTTGATGTGGGCGAGATACAGGTAGGACCAACCGTAACGCAATATGCCATCAGACCAAACAAAGGGGTTAAACTGAATCGCATTACGGCCCTCCACAATGATTTAGCGCTTGCTCTTGCGGCTCACCCCATACGTATTGAAGCGCCCATTCCCGGTAAATCACTGGTGGGTATTGAGGTGCCAAACCAGCGGGTTGCCATGGTAACCTTGCGGGAATTGTTGGAAGAAGAAAGTGCCAAACCAAATCCTGCTGGCCTTATTTTTGCGCTGGGAAAAGATGTGGCAGGCAAGCCGCAGTTTGCCGACTTAAACCGCATGCCGCACCTCTTGATTGCCGGTGCAACCGGATCAGGGAAAACCGTCGCAATTAACGCACTGATTGTCAGTCTGCTCTACCAACACGCTCCAGAAACCCTGCGGTTTATTATGGTTGATCCAAAACGCGTTGAACTGCCGGCCTATAACGGCATCCCGCACCTGCTCACGCCCGTTATTACGAATGTGAACAAAACCGTTGGCGCCATCAAATGGGCCATTGTAGAAATGGAACGCCGTTTTGACTTGCTGGCACACGCAGGTAGTCGCGATGTCACCTCGTACAACCAGCGCGCCAAAGAACCGTTGCCGTTTATTGTGTTTGTGATTGACGAGCTTGCTGATCTGATGGCCGCCTCGGGCGCTGAAGTTGAGGCAGGCATCGTGCGACTGGCGCAAATGTCGCGTGCGGTTGGTATTCACCTAGTCATTGCCACCCAACGCCCGAGTGTTGATGTGATTACGGGACTTATGAAAGCAAACATTCCTGCGCGCATCGCGTTTTCCGTTGCCTCCATTGTTGATTCGCGCACCATTTTGGATAACGCGGGAGCGGAAAAATTGCTGGGGAGAGGCGACATGCTTCTTTTGACTGCGGACATGTCAAAACCAAAACGTATCCAGGGTTGTTATATTTCTGAAGAGGAAATCAAGCGGCTGGTTGATTTTCTGAAAGACCAAGATGCGCCGCATTACACAGTTGGTTTTGATCGTGCGGGAGAGGAGGGGAGCAGATCCGTGTTTGATGAAGGGTCAGGTAATCGTGATCAACTTTTCAGCGAAGCACGAAATCTTATCGTGGAAAGCAAAAAGGCAAGCGCCTCATTCTTACAGCGACGATTGCGTGTTGGCTACGCGCGGGCGGCGCGTCTCTTGGATGAACTGGAGGAGGCGGGCGTGGTGGGGCCGGCAGATGGCGCCAAACCACGCGATGTCTTGCTTGACTCGCTTGATCTTGATACAATAGAACGTGGTTCCAAAGAAGAGGACAATGAGATCCCCGAGCAATAAATTTTATGACCGTGTTTCAAAGTAAAAAAATAACCACACCGCCGCGCTTTTGCTTACGGTTAAAGCAGGCGCGTCTTGCCCGTGGCCTCACCCTTGAAACATTGGCACAAAAAACAAAACTGCCGGCCGGTTATCTCACGCTCATTGAAGCGTGCCGACCGCAGGAGATTCCCGCGGCGCCCGTGTATATTAAACAATACATCCGTCGGTATGCTCATGCGCTTGGTTTAAACAGCGCAACCACAAAAACATTGGTAGATTCTTTCGCGATAGAACAAACGGGGCACACCATGAACAGCGACACTCCGTGCACCACACATCCGGTTCGTGGTATAAAACGCAGCGCTTTTTTGAATGTCCCCCAACTTATGCGCGGACTGGTGATGGTGGGAGTTATTGGTCTTGGCGCGTTCCTGGTTGGCGGACAAATGGTGCGTTTCTTAAAACCGCCAACCCTGACCATTATGAGTCCACAAAACGGACTGGTGACCACCTTGCCCTCTGTTCTTATTGAGGGCTATACTGAAAAAGAAGTGGCGGTTCAGGTGAATGGCGTGCCGATCCAAAACAATGAGGAAGGATTTTTCCAAGCGCCGCTTCCTCTGGAAACGGGAGTCAACACCATTGCGGTACAAGCAACCAAAAAATCCGGCAAGCAACGCACGGAATTGCGTACCGTCGTGCGCGAAGCGGCCAGCGCTCCACGTATTTCATTAAAAAATGCGGATTACAGAACACCATAATTTTATCTATTTATTGAGTTAACGGGGGAGGAATGCCTCCTTTTTTAAATCCTATGGAACAACAAGAACAAACGGTCTTTGAGACATCAAAAGAACGACAAAAGGCCGCCGAAGCGGCGATTGATCAAATCAGAGAAAAATTTGGCGAAGGGTCAATCATGAAATTAGGACAGGCAGAACGCATGCACGTTGATGCGGTATCAACCGGGTGTCTGTCCTTGGATATTGCGTTGGGCGTTGGGGGGGTGCCGCGCGGACGCATTATTGAAATTTTTGGGCCCGAGGCGTCCGGAAAAACAACGCTCGCGCAACACATTGTGGCGGAAGTGCAGCGTGGCGGCGGTTTGGCCGCATTTGTGGACGCCGAACACGCGCTTGACCCAGAGTACGCAAAGAAAATCGGCGTAAATGTTGATGAGCTTCTGATTTCGCAACCTGACACCGGCGAACAGGCGCTGGATATTGTAGAAACACTGGTGCGGTCAAACGCGGTGGATGTCATTGTGGTTGACTCCGTCGCCGCGCTCGTGCCGAAAGCAGAAATTGAAGGCGAGATGGGACAACAACACATGGGCCTTCAGGCGCGACTCATGTCACAAGCGCTTCGGAAACTCGCGGGCATCACCTCAAAATCTCACACCATTGTTGTTTTCATTAACCAAACGCGGCATAAAATCGGCGTGTTTTTTGGCAATCCGGAAACCACCACCGGCGGCAACGCGCTCAAATTTTACTCAAGCATCCGCATTGAAGTGCGCCGTTCCGCGCAGATAAAACAGGGGGACATGATCATCGGCAACCAAGTGAAAATCAAAATTGTAAAAAATAAAGTGGCGGCGCCGTTTAAAACCACCGTCATTGATATTATGTATAACGAAGGTATTGCCGTAGAAGGTGATCTGCTTGATACCGGCGTACTCCACGGCGTGGTTCAAAAATCCGGCAATAGCTATGCATTCGGCGAGGAAAAATTGGGGGTTGGTCGTGAAAAAGCGCGTATGTATCTCCGTAATGAAAATCCGGAGTTGGTGCAAAAAATTAGAAAAGCAGTTTGGGAGGAGGTAGAAAAACAGGAGAAGCTTGCGGGATAAAAAAGACCGTCCCGATATATCGGGATGGTTTTCGTTTACAACTTTCGTGCTGCGCACTGAACCATGGCCTTGGCACGGACGAGTCGTCCGCGCTAATCGCGTAGAGCGAATGGTGCGCTTGCTTGTACAGGATAGCGCGGAATGCGACCCTCCTATCAACTCTTATCCATGAGCCCGCTCGGAATATTCACCAGTATCCGTGTTCACCAAAATGATATCCCCCTGCTTAATAAAGAGTGGTACATTAATGAACGTGCCGTTTTCTAATGTTGCTTCTTTCATGGCGTTGCCTGACGCAGTATCGCCTTTTACCGCCGTTTCCGTAAAGGCCACCTTGAGCGCTACTTTTTTTGGAATATCAACACTGATCAATCGTTCCTCAAAAAAAAGCCCGATCACTTCATCACTCTCTTTCATCCATTTCATACTGTCTTCCGCGCTGTCCTTCCCAAGCGACACTTGCTCATAGGTATCCGTACGCATAAACGTGTATTCGGTCTCCGTGGAATAGAGATATTGCAATGTTTGGCGTTCAACGCTCACAATATCAACCGGATCATTGGCCTTGAACGTCTGTTCAAGCACACTGCCGTTCACCAAATTTTTCAAACGCGTACGCACAAACGCCACGCCCTTACCCGGTTTAATGGGTTGAAAAAAAATGACGACATGTGGATCGTTTTTTATCCGGACAACAACGCCTTTGGCAATATCATTATAGGATCCCATGAATGACGCGTTATCGGGAGATAAACGGCATGAGGCCAGCAGCGCGCGCTTGCCGGATGGTACGCGCAGCAACGCGCTGATGCTTAGCGCACAGACCCGAACGACGGCGCGGCGAAATCTTCATGTATGAAGAAACAAAACGGCGCAAAAGCGCGGTGTCTGTCAGCGCCACCCGTTTAATATTTTGTACACAGAAGTGACACGCCTTGAGTTGTTCTTTTACTGCTTCCCGAAGCATAGATTAAAATGGGATGTCTTCAACTTTAATTTCCTCCTCGGTCATGCTCGGGCTATTATTTCCCGCCGGCGCGTCAGGCGCGTCATACGAGATGGTTGGGATTTCTCCTGCGGATGCAACCGGCGCGCTCTGGCGCGGACTTATACCGCCTGCGGACGCGGAACCAGCGGGCGCGCGATCAAGCATGATCATATCTTCCGCAACAATTTCCGTGGTACGTCGCTTTTGGCCATCTTGCCCTTGCCACTCGCGCGTCTGAAGACGACCCTCAATAAACACACGCCGCCCCTTTGCTAAATATTGCCCACAAATTTCCGCAAGTTTGGCCCACGCGACAATATTATGAAATTCTGCCTGATCCTGTTTTTGTCCTTGAGCATCCGTGAAGGTGCGGTTAGTAGCCATACCAAATGAGCAAACGGCGGTGCCGTTAGTCGTGGTCCGAAGTTCCGGATCACGCGTGAGATTCCCAATAAGTTGGGCGCGATTTAAACTCATCATAGGTCATTAAACACTTTCGCTTGGCATTAAATCTGACGCCAAGAGTTCATCAAGTTTTTTATCAATCTCTTCGGCGCTGAAAGATTTTGCAACAACTTCTTGTTGTACCAGTGGCGCGGCGGGCGTAGTGCGCACTTCATCAAATGAAAACGGTGCCACGGTGGTCGCTTCGCGCGGCGCAGCGACAACCGTGGCGGAGGTCGCCATCTTAACGGCAAAATCCTCAACGCATGCTTTCTTGTGTATGGCGGGGTCAAACCGGCGTACAAATGTACGTAACAGTCCCATATGACGATCCAGTTCCCGCTGAACTTTTTGAATGTCTAGCACGCCGATGCTGCAATAGAACGCGTAAAAATAGCCAAACCGAATATGACGGATTGGATAGGCGATGCGCTGTTTTGAGAGCGGAACCACCTCATCAATCGTAACCCCAAGCGTGCGCAGTTTATCCTGCAACTCGGCAATTTGAACCGCCGCATCGCTCTCTGTAAGGTCACCTGAAATAATACAAATAATTTCGTACATAGCCAGTAGTGGAGACATCGTATCATGGTGGTTCCCGGGCGTCAAGTGATATACTACTGTCGCCTATGAACACTAATGTAGCACACCTCCTCGCCGCGCTCCTGGAGCATCAACGCAAGAATGCTCTTCATTCAGATATTGAAATTACTATTCTTCCTGATGCCGCTACCTGCCGGATTATGAGATTGGATGAACCGCCACTTCTGCTCACCATCCCCTCATCGGTTGGTCATGCGCTTGCGCAATTCTTGGCGGAACAATTGAGCGGCAATGCCGCGCTCGCCCACACGTGGCAGGAAGATATTCTGGAAATTACTATCGGCAACACTGCCTACACCGCATGGGTGCGCATCGTGCCTATCGCGGGTGGCGAAAAAATTACCATGAGTTCGCTTGATCCAGACATGAAAAAAGAAGAGAATGTCTTCACACCAAGTCAACGCGCGGTGGTGGTTGATGCGTTGGATAATCGCGCGGGTGTGATTCCGGCCTCCGCGCCAACGCTCGGCAGCACCATTACCTTGCTCCACGCCGTACAAGACATTTTGAGCGAGTATGCTTCGCCACAGCATCTACAGATGGAACCGCTCCTTGGCCACAGCACACTTGACGTGGTGCGCGAAACACTGCACCGCCTCCCACCGTTTGTGCTCATGACATTACCCGATACTCCCAACGAACTTCCGGAAATATGGAACGCGATTACGCAGGCCGCCATTGCGGGGAGCGTCATCGTGGTTGGTATTCCGGGTAAAAATACCGCGTCGCTTGTGCGCGAACTGCATGCGCACACGCCAGCATTTTTATGGGATCCACTTTTTAAGCTCTCTGTCATGCATGCCCCCTTCCGAAGTGCGTGCCCATCATGCGCCATTCCCATGCCGCTTCATCCGGATGTGCTGGAACAATTTTCTCGCGATACAGATCCCGCGTTGTTGCGTCGTTTGAAAAGTGCGCACGCGCCGGGTTGCGAGGCGTGCAACTTCCACGGTCACGGCCCCACGCTTTCTGCGATTGAACTCTGCACGCCCGATCATCTACCCGATGACCTCTACGCGCCCGATTTTGAAAACACGGCGCGCAGTCGTGGTCTCCACACCATCATTGATGATTTGGTCTCCCGCGCTTACACCACACCCGTGCCACTCACCCACGCCGCGCAATTGTGGCGCCATAGTACGTCACGGGATTGACAAAAGGCATTTTCTGAATTATTCTTTATGCACGGCCACGTGGTGAAGCTCGGTCAAACACGGGAGTCTGCAAAACTCCTATTCGCCGGTTCAAATCCGGCCGTGGCCTCACCCATAACAAAAATCCCCGACACGTCGGGGATTTTTGTTTTATCCGTTAGAACACTTCCATTTTGAGTCGCTTTGCGCCGAAGATTTTTGCGTCCTTGTATTCCTCCATCCAGATATCTACGCGACCACGATAATACTTTTTATTCATGCGATCCTCTACCACGAAAATCGTATCGCCGTACACGTCGGGAAATCGCACATGTGCTCCAATCGGCAAAAAATTGGCCGCCACAACACCGTGACGTGTGTGGGTTCCAGAGGCCGTAATAAATGGTGTGTTATCCGTCTGCCACGCAAGTGAGTTGTATGCGGTAGCAACCACGGTGGTCACCTTGCGTGGTGCGCGATCGGACGCAACCGGAAGGGTAACACGCGCCACCGGAGCCACTGGCTCGCCGGTCTTAGCATTAACCACCTGTGGATAAAAAGAATGTACAAGAAGAACCGCAACAACCAGCGTTGCAAAAAGCGTTTGTGATGCCTTTTTGGTGAATGAAATAAGGTATTTTTTGGCTTTGTTCATACAAAAAATTCTAGGTAACACCCTAGAAAACACGTGCTCTATAGTAACACACTACACGGTTTAAGTCAATAGGTGTATCATTAACCGTGAAGTCATACTATGCCTCTCCCGGAGCCAAAAAAATTAACGCAGGCGGTGACGCACCACACGCAAACCGCATTGCATCACGCCAAAAAAACAAACCCGCGCAGGGCGCTTCGTATCGCAATCGCCAGCGCGCTTTTTTTGGGTATCGCCAGCGCGCTTATTCTTGCGATTCTCGTGGCAGTGGTGAATAGTCAACTCCCTGATCCGGATAAACTCACGGATCGCGTGGTGGCGCAAAGCACCAAAATATATGACCGCACGGGTAAACATCTTTTGTACGAAATTTTTAACAATGAACGACGGACGCTGATAGAACTTGAGGAAATTCCCACGTACGCAGTTTACGCCACCATTGCTATTGAAGATAAAAAATTTTTTGAGCACAAAGGCATACGGTGGGCCAGCGTTCTCCGCGCCGCGGCAAGCAATATCTTGGGCCGCAAAGAAGGATCGGGCGGTGCTTCAACCATCACGCAACAATTAGTCAAAAACGCCATCGTGGGCAACGAACGAACGTTAATCAGAAAAATTAAAGAGGCGATTTTGGCAACCAAAATAGAAAAAACCTATACCAAAAACCAGATCCTAAAACTCTATTTCAATGAAATCGCCTATGGTTCATCAAACTACGGCATTGAAGCGGCGAGCCAGGCATATTTTGGCAAAACGGTTCATGATATAACGCTTGCTGAAGCGGCAACGCTGGCCGCGCTCCCCAAGGCGCCAACGCGGTATCTTAATAATCCCGAAGCGCTCAACGCGCGCCGTGATTATGTGCTGGAGGTGATGACAGAACAGGGCTATATCACACCCGAGCAAGCCGAGACGGCCAAACAGATTCCGCTTGAACTGAAAGCCCGGCTCGCGAATATTGAAGCGCCTCATTTTGTGCTCTACGCCAAAGAACGGCTCACCGAACGCTTCGGTGAAAAAATAGTTGAAACCGGTGGGCTCACGGTCATTACATCGCTTGACTATGACCTCCAAAAAATAGCCGAGGAGGAGGTGACGAAAGGCGGCGAATACAATGCAAAAAATAATAACGCGTCAAACGCCGCGCTTGTTGCCATAGATACAAAAACAGGCGGGGTGATCGCCATGGTGGGATCACGCGACTACTTTGATGATGCCATTGATGGTCAAGTTAATGTGGCGCTTCGTTTGCGGCAACCCGGCTCATCATTTAAGCCATTTGTGTATCTCACCGGCTTTGAACGCGGCTACACGCCACATACTGTTTTGTATGACACCGTCACCAACTTTGCTGCGGGCGGAGGATCGTATATTCCCCATAACTATGACGCCAAAGAGCATGGACCCGTAACGGTGCGTAAGGCGCTCCAGGGCTCGCTCAATATCCCAGCCGTAAAAATGTTATATCTTGCCGGTGTCAATAATGTGCTTGCGTTAGCAGGACGTCTTGGCTACACCACGTTCACTAATCCAGACAACTATGGGCTAGCACTGGTGCTTGGCGGTGCAGAAGTCAAACTTCTTGAGCATACGAGCGCTTATGCTACGCTTGCCAATCAGGGCAAACGATATCCCACTACCACTATTCTTGAAGTGAAAGATCACGCCGGTAGCACACTCTTCAAATATGAATTGCCGCCGGGAGAGCAAGCGATTGATAAAGAACAGGTGGCAAAAATTTCTGCCATACTCTCCGATGACGCCGCGCGCGCGTACGTGTTTGGCGCAGGTGGACCGCTTACCTTACCGGGGAGACCCGTTGCCGCCAAAACCGGGACCACGAACGACTACAAAGACGGATGGACTATGGGATACACCCCCTCACTTGCCGCGGGCGTGTGGGTGGGCAACAACGACAATAAAGTCATGAAACCGGGCGTTGGCGGCACCGCAGGCGCCGCGCCAATTTGGAATGCATTTATGCGCCGAGCACTGGAA
Source organism: uncultured Gammaproteobacteria bacterium (assembly GCA_964636345.1). Classification (GTDB taxonomy): domain Bacteria; phylum Patescibacteriota; class Patescibacteriia; order Magasanikbacterales; family JBBTXJ01; genus JBBTXJ01. The sequence goes on from CAZWRL010000010.1 coordinate 17,794, forward strand.
GGGAAACCCGTTGAGTCATTTCCACCGATGCCGGAAACCAAAACAAGAAAACCAATTTTAAACGGCACGGACGCCGGTGGGGTGCCGGTAAAAATTGATCGCATTTCCGGTAAACTGGCCACTGAAGACACACCGGAAGAAGTCACCCAAGAAGTGATATATATGCAACCCCATAGTATTTTGCATTACGTTAATAAAGACGATCCTGCGGGCCCGGCGCCAGCCAATCCTGCCGCTGACCCGCAATACACTGGGTGGGAAGCGGGTGTGCGCGTATGGATTGAAAAAAAACAAAAAGAGATGGAAAAAAATGGCGAGGATCGCACCTTTATTCTTGGCGATGCGCCGATGGAATTTGATGATGTGCACAAAAAAGAGCTGCGCCCATCGCTTACGGTTATTGCGCCCCAGTCCGGCGCTACACTTCGTGAGCGCATCATTGATGCACAGGTTGAGGTGTCAGCACCACGCGGTGTCGCGCGCGTGACCTATTTTCTTGATGGCGCCCTCATTGGTGAGGCGACAAATCACCCATTTGCCCTTCATTATGAAAATCGTGAATGGGAAAACGGCCAACACACATTACTCGTGAAAGCATACGATGATGTCAGTAACATGACCTCGGTTGAGGTCCCCTTTTCCCTTGACGCGGCACCGGAGCCGCCGAATGTAACGTGGGTGGCACCAAAATATAACACCACGCTATTTGCATCTCTCTTCCCTCTCACTCTTGAGATGCGTCCATTCAAAAAAGACAGCATTCAGTCCATTAAAATTTTTGTACATCGCGCAAACGAGGATGCTCGCACATTGATTGGTGAAACAAACGCCATCACTGATACCATCCTCATGACCTGGAATAACATCCCCCAAGCGGGCACCCACATCCTTGAACCAAAACTCATCTTGAAAGATGGTGGCACCATTAACGGATCAGAAAATAGTATTACGGTGCGTGAATAAGTCCTCTAATTTTGGTAAGCTATCCCCATGGCTGTGATAAAAAACAAACTCGTTATCATTGACGGCAACGCCATTATTCACCGTGCTTACCATGCACTTCCGCCACTTACCACCAAAGAGGGAATGATGGTGAACGCCGTGTATGGTTTTGCATCAATCTTGCTCAAGGTACTCCAAGAACTCAAACCAACACACCTCGTGGCGACGTTTGATGTGGCTGGCCCCACATTTCGCGATGACGTATACAAAAAATATAAGGCCACGCGCGTGAAAGCGGATCAGGAATTATATGATCAGATTCCGCTGGTGCAGGAGTTGGTGCGCGCATTTGATATTCCTATTTTTGAGGTGCCGAGTTTTGAAGCCGATGATATCATCGGCACCCTCGCAAAAAAAACAAACGACAATACCGGCGTGATTATCGTTACCGGCGATATGGATGCGCTACAACTTGTTGACGAAAAAACTTCCGTGTTCACGCTGAAAAAGGGTATCACTGATACGCTCACGTACACGGCAAAAGAGGTGAAAGATCGCTACGGCCTGACACCGGAACAAATTGTGGATTACAAAGCCCTGAAGGGAGACCCCAGTGACAACATTCCCGGTGTGAAGGGGATTGGAGAAAAGGGCGCAACAGAACTTTTACAGATGTTTGGCTCACTCGAAAAAGTGTTGGATGCTGCCGCGAGAGGCGACGAACGTATCGCGGCCGGTATGCGCAAAAAATTGTGTGATGGAGAGGATGATGCGCGCATGAGCGAAACTTTGGCGCGCATTCGCACCGACGTGCCTCTGCAATTTTCGCTCCGTGACGCCGCGATGGCCACTACCGATTGGAAAAAAGTTGCGGCGATGTTTCAGCGTTTTGAATTTACCTCGCTCCTTAAACGACTGCCGCGAGAAACCACAACGGGGATGGGTGAAGAAAAAACCAAAAAAGGAAAAGGGGTTAAAACAACCGTTGCCGTGGTTCACACAAAGAGCGATATTGATGCGCTCTTGCGTCGTGCCCATGTGGCACCGATCATTGGCATGCAACTGCTGCCTGATGGCCAAGATCGCATCACGGCTGGGATTTCAGCAGCGATACTTTGCATTGATCGTGATGGTTTTATTATCCCGTTTGATCGATGTGACCAGATCCAAAAAGATGCAATTATTAATCTACTCCAAACCGATCTCATCGTCGGACACGATGTCAAACAACTCTTTCTCCGCGCACCTAATGTTGTCGGCGCAAAACTTTTTGATGTGATGGTTGCTTCATATCTTCTTGATCCGGGCTCCCGCGCACACGATGCCGCAACCGTTATATTGAAACGGCTTGGCATCCAATTGGATGCCGGACAACGCGAGGGACTCTTTGGCGCGGATTATGAACATGCGGCACGCGAGCTCATCGCAATCACCTCGCTCTATCAGAATCTCAAAAACGAATTAGAAAAAATAGGCGTTTTGGCGCTCTTTGAAGACATTGAAATGCCACTCATCCCCGTGCTTGCGCGCATGGAAAAACAGGGGGTCAAAATTGATACTAAAACGCTCGCGTCTCTCTCAAAAAAACTCGCGGAACGTGTTGAAAAAATTACGAAGCGTATCCACGCGCTTGCAGGGGAATCTTTCAATATCGCGTCATCTACACAACTCCGCGAAATTTTGTATACCAAACTCAAGCTACCAACGTTCAGTGTCAAAAAGGGGAAAACCGGACTCTCCACGGCCGCAATGGAACTTGAAAAATTGCATGCACTGCATCCCATCATTCCATTTATTGAAGAATACAGAGAGCTCGTCAAACTCCAAAACACCTACGTGGATGCGTTGCCTCTACTCATCAATAAAACAACCGGCCGCATTCACACCACGTTTAATCAAACCGTTGCCGCCACCGGCCGTCTCTCAAGCTCTGATCCCAATCTCCAAAATATTCCCATTCGTACCGAGCTCGGCCGTGAAATTCGCGACGCATTTGTGGCTGAAAAAGGAAACGTGTTGGTAACATGCGATTATTCACAGATGGAACTCCGCATCGCCGCGCATCTTGCACACGATGAAAAAATGATTGCCGCGTTCAAATCCGGGCAGGACATTCACGCGGCAACCGCCGCGGCCATTCATCACGTGTCGGTGACCGAAGTAACCAAAGAAATGCGCCGCTCCGCAAAAGCAATCAACTTTGGCATTCTCTTTGGCATGGGCGCTTTTGGCATGGCGGCACGCACCGGTATTTCTCACTTTGAGGCGAAAGAATTTATTGATCGCTACTTTGCGGCGTTTGTGGGAATCAAGCGATATGTTGATGACACCATCGCATTCGCCAAAAAATACGGATATGTTGAAACCATGTTTGGCCGCCGCCGATACATTCCGGAACTGAAAGCCGGCAATCTCCAACTCCGCAATGCGGGTGAGCGCATGGCGGTGAATCATCCGGTGCAAGGAACATTGGCTGATATTATTAAAAAAGCGATGATTGTGGTGGATGAAAAAATCCGCCACGCGTGGCCGGATGACGTGAAAATGCTGTTACAAGTGCATGATGAACTGGTGTTTGAGGTGACAGAAAAACGCGCCAAGGAAATCGCGCCGAAGCTCCAAGAAATTATGCAGGAGGTGGTGCGACTTGAAGTCCCGATTGACGTCTCCGTCGGCAT
>CAZWRL010000010.1:21513-25194 GCA_964636345.1 uncultured Gammaproteobacteria bacterium
TCGCGTCATTCAAAAAAAAGCGGGACCCGCAAGGTCTCAATGTTGCTATGCTTGATGGCAAAAAAATGGTGCCAAAGGATCTTTGGAACGAACTCGGCGTTATGCCCTTCTTGGCAGAAAAACGCCTGCTCGTCCTACACGGATTTTTGGAGCATGGCGAAAAAGAACTGCAAGAAGCGCTGTGCGAAAAACTCACCGCAGGCGCGTATAAAGACACTGCCGTGATTATTTTCCACGAAACCGGCGTTAAAACCGGGAAAGGCTCGTCAAAAAACCCGCTTCTAGATTTCCTCAAAACCCAACCCTACTCAACCGCATTCCCGCTCCTGCAAGAATTTGAGCGCGAGGCGTGGGTAAAAAACGAAGTACAAAAACAAGGCGGCTCCATCACCACCGGCGCCGCGCGTCTCATTGCAACATGCGTCACGGAAACGTGGCAACTCGCGCAGGTGACAGAACAAGCGTGTGCTCTTGCCGGCGCGGAAGAAATTCAACGCCCACACGTAGAACCCTTTATTGAACCATCAATTAATGACAACATTTTTGCGTTCACGGATGCGCTGGCAGCCGGTCATACCACATTGGCGCTAGAACTCCTGCACGAGCAACGTCGCGCCGATGCCAATGAATTTTATCTCTTAACCATGATCACACGTCAATTCCGCATCTTGCTTGAGTTGCACGATTTGAATCCACGCGAAGAACAGGCGGCGGCAAAAGAAACAGGGCTTCACCCGTTTGTTATAAAAAAATCATTACCACTCGCGAAACGGTATGCAGAGAACCAACTCCAGCGCGTCTATAACAACCTCCTTTTAATAGAAACCGCGCTTAAAACAACCGCCGTACCTGCGGATACTCTCGTTGATCGCCTGGTAATGACTGCCACAACATAAAATCCCCCGGCTGGGGGATTTTATGTTATTTGGCTTTTGCGTTTACCCTTTTCATGAGCCGCGATAATTTACGTGACGCGGTCTTGCGATTCAAGACACGCGTTTTGGCGGCCTTATCCAACGCCTTTTGGGCAGCCGTCGCAAACTTCTTGGCATCTTCCTGCGCACCACTTTGAGTGGCCTTCACCGTCTGTTTGATGGCGCTCCGATACGCCTCGCGACGCACCTTGTTGCGCACCGCACGCTTTTTGGTTTGACGCAATGATTTTCGTGCACTATCTTGATTTGGCATAGTTTCAATAACAAAGTAACCGTAGTGTATCACCGCACGAAACGCGTGTCAACTAGGAGAAGAGCGCTTTGATGTCTGTCACCAAATCTCCACGCGCCTTAATACGCGTCGCATCAAAGTTTGCGTCGGCCTCTGTATCGCTTTTGAAGTACGCCTCAAGCGCGGCGACGGCGGCGGCGCCATCTTTCGTCTTTGCCGCCACCCGAAGTGCCTGCAGCAATGTTACCCGCGCGGTGTGTTCACTCTTTTGGTACACTTTTTCCGCACTCTTTACCTTTGCACGATACTCATTCCACGCTTTTGTAACGCCACGCACCATAAACCGCATTTCTACGGTGGTGGTTGCCGCGGCACCAACCTTTATTATGACATTCTTGACTTCTCCTCCGCGCCGTTCTTTCTGCAATTCAATTATGTTATGCTTTTCTGCCTTCGTCTTCCACTTCATATTGTCTTCTGCCCGGACGAAAATGGGCATCAATGCCATGCCTATGGTTGCTGCTCCAACGAGCAATTTTGTTGCCGCTATCATACTATTATTTGTGTCTGCTCCAGGGGGTTCCTGGCGGCAGAACTATTAAAAATTAATAAACATTGTGCTTCTGGTGTGCGAAGACGCCACATTGTAAAAATTCTTACATAAAAAAGGGGCCGCGTGACGCAGCCCAGGAAGAAATGACCCGAATACTCGGTCGCCCCCTTCCGGGGGCAAACGAGGGATTTGGGGTTCACTATCAATTATAGAACAACAGCGTAAAAAATAAAAATACGGCAATTAAGCCGGTTTTATCCACAAATTTGTATACACAAGTGTATACAATCAACAGTTTTTTATTACTTTTCCACAGAGTTATCCACAGAAACGATTGTATACACAAGTGTATACAATCGTGCAGGATTAGTGGCAACGAGCAGCAACGAAACGATACGATGATTGTCTGCGGGCCACCTAATATTCACAAAAATCCTCTGAAAAAATATTTTTCAAAAAAACAAATTGGACTGATGAGAAAAAATTTACCTTGCAAGGCGCAAACTTTTTCTTTAGATCTCTCGATCCAGCCTCATACATACTATATCACAAAAATAAAAAAGCGGCACAATTGCCGCTGTGTATAACTTTTATTTTTTGATCACTAAATCCATTATTTTTCTGTCACAAAATCTATCAAAATTTTTACCAAAAATAGTATCAAAAAATGACGTCAAAAATCCACGCCAGTTTGCTCATTTTCGTCTAGCAAATCAACAATTTTTTCACCTTCATTTATTTTTCCCAGGGGGGCTGATTCAGGAGATAAATAAAGTGAATTTTTTTGATTATTTCCGATCTCCAAACGGCCTCCAAATTTCTCCAATTTTTTCTCACCAACTTGGTATGTTTTTGATGCGCTTCCCAAATGTTTTCCAAGCACGCGATAGTTCTCGTCAAACCGTTCAAAATCTCCGCGCAATTGGCCAAGGTGTTTGAGTATCTCTTGAGCACGCTCCTCAACCTGCATGCCGCGCAAACCAAGCAAGATTGTTTGAAGATAAATATAAAAAGAATTTGGGGAAACCGGGATCACGCGGCGCTCGTGGGCATATTCCACAACATTCTTGTCGCCATCGCCGCCACGGATGATCGTCTCATAATAAACATTCTCCGCCGGCACATACATCAGCGCCATGGGAAGCGTGCCTTCTTCAGGTAAAATATAAAGCTTGGATATTTTATCTATGTGTTTTTTGACATCGACGATAAACGCCTTGCGCAACCGCTCTTGTTCTGGCGCGTCCTGCGCCTCTAGGGACTGCGTAAGATGCTCAAGAGGGAACTTAGAGTCAATCGGCACCAAAAGCCCGTCACGGAGGCGAATAACGGCATCTACGCGCTCGCCACTCTTGAAGGTGTGTTGCAATTCATACTGTCCGGCCGGTAAAATTTGAGCGAGCAGGTCTGCCAAAAAATGTTCCCCAATGCCGCCGCGTAGTTTTGGTGAGCGAAAAATATCCTGCAACGATGAAATATCTTTGCCAATATCCTCAATGCGCTTGTTTGCTTCCTCAAGCTGACTTAGTTTGCTGGTAACGGATGTATAGGCGCGCGCGGCGTTGTCTAAACGCTCGCCAACGGCCTGGTTGGTTTTGTAGATGGCCTCCGCATTCTCCAGAAGCCGTTTGCCCATCTGGTCACCCATGCGACCCAGTTGTTCGTTTAATTGCGTGTTAAGACCCTCTATCTGACGTTGCAAAAGCAGCGTGGCTGTGCTATCATCCGGTACTGGCTTTTTACGCAAAAAATAAAGGAGGATTACCAGTGTAGAGATGGCGATCAGCGCGGTAATGACGGAGAAAAACAATACGAAATTCATAAGAAGGATTGTATCTTAGCATGGTACAATAGTTACCGCCAGCATCAATCCGCCCCCGTAGTTTAACGGAAGAACTATCCCGTCCTAAGGGAGAAATGGAGGTTCAATTCCTTCCGGGGGCACCACGTAGGAAAAGTCA
>CAZWRL010000011.1:0-25184 GCA_964636345.1 uncultured Gammaproteobacteria bacterium
AATTAACGCCGCATATTCGTGCCATTGAAACGGGGCTCTCAAGCGATCCATTGATGAATCGGCGATTATCCGCGCTGGACAACATTACGCTCATTTCAAATTCTGACGCGCATAGTTTGGAGAAACTGGGGCGCGAAGCAAATGTGTTTGATCTGCCGAAGGTGACGTACGCGGCGATTACCGATGCGATTGCAACCGGTGACCGCGCGCGTTTTTTATATACCATTGAATTTTTTCCCGAAGAAGGGAAATATCATTTTGATGGCCATCGCGATTGCGGAGTTTCGCTTCATCCGCGCGATTCAGCGCGCGAGGGCTTTCGGTGTCCCACCTGTAAGAAGCCGCTTACGATTGGCGTGATGAACCGAGTGGAGGCGTTGGCGGATCGCACGGAAGACGCGGTGCCAATGGAGCGCTTTATTGGCTGCAAAAAAATCATTCCCCTTGATGCGATTATCGCCGACACTCTGGGAGTGGGCACGGCAAGCAAACGCGTGCGCGCATTGTATGATCAGTTGATTACCGGCGCTGGCAGTGAATTTTTTGTGTTATTAGATGCGCCTGCGGAAGCCATCGCGCGCGCGAGTTCTCCCGCAGTTGCCGAAGCCATCGCGCGTGTGCGCGCAGGGAATATTACGATAGTGCCCGGGTATGATGGTGTGTACGGAAGAGTAAAAATTTTTGATGATGAGGAACGCACACGCGCGGCACAACAACCATTGCTCTGAAAACATAAAATCCCGTTGAAGGGATTTTATGTTTGTAGCGCATCGCGCATTATCTTCGCTTTCGCTTGCGTGATGAGCGGCGGCGCTTTCGCGGTGCGGCACGCTTCTTTGCGCGACGCTTCACCGCCTTGCGGCGGCGTGCTGGGCGCTTCTTTGCTGCCTTTCGGCGTTTTCGTGCGGCCATAGTAGTGCCACCTCCTTCCTCAGAGAATTTTGAAACAAATGATTGTTTCTTAAGTTAAGGGGAATTTTTACGACAAGCATTGATAAAAATTCCTGTATACATATTGTACAGTGTTTCAGAAAGTAAAAGAATGGTTTTTTGTGACAACTGTGGATAACTAAATTTGCATACATGCAAATTTTATCCCGAGCGACCCCGAATTCATTTTGGGGGAGTCGAAGGATCTCATGATTATTCAAGAAAATAAAAATATCCATCAATGGATATTTTTATTTTGTGGGTCGCCTGGGAATCGAACCCAGAACCTCTTCGTTAAGAGCGAATTGCTCTGCCAATTGAGCTAGCGACCCAATTTTTTGGGCGAAATAATAGTAACACTTTTATTTATTTTTGGCAAGATCAAAGTTTCCGCACAATACAGAGTGGTGTTTGTTCAGAAGATTGACCAAGCGGGTTGTCGCGGAATACGTGTGTGCAGAAATCGTCAGTAATATTTTTTTCAGATTTTCCGAGAATGGCAACACCCAAATCATTTGCATCAATAATGACCACGCGTGCGCCAAGTTCCTGCGCAAGCTCGCGCGCAACGCCGTTTGGATTTTTGGGGCCGAGCTTTGCGTATTCATTGTACGGCGGTAGCGTGTAGGAGCACGGGCCATCAATGGCGTTGATATTTTTTCCTACCACTTTGTAGAATAACCCGCGTACACCAAATGGTTTAGTGATCGCGGAGATACACGCGGCGAAAAGAATACGCATGACACCGGCTTCGCGGATAGCGAGTTCCATGGTCCACGGGCTACCCAGGCCAATGCCGTAGGGGGATTTGTGCACAAACTTTACGAGGAATTGAGCAAGCCGTGACGGATGGATGTCTTTAATGGGAAATGCGCGACCCTGCGTGATGGCAACTACGCGTTCGCTGATAAACAAAAAATCACCGGGTTTGAGGTGTGGCGTGGCATACTCGGTGACGATCTGTTCCATAGCATCATGATTAGTGATGACGCGTGTTTTTATTGGGAACCGCGCGTAGCGTGTGCCTGTCACGTCAATTTCAATGTGTTTTCCTTGGTTTGGTTGTAGCTCGGTCTCCATAGGATGTGCTACCATGGTACCCGAAGTGTAAGGAACTCGCAATGCTATGTGGCTGATTATTTTTTTCATCGGATTGGCTCTTGGCGCAACATTTGCGTACGCCGGTTTTCGTGGCGCGCCATGGGTGCCGATGCGCGCAGGTGACGTAGAACGTGTCGTGCGACTGGCAGCTATTAAGCCCGGACAAACGGTATATGACCTTGGTTGCGGCGATGGGCGATTGTTGTTTGCCGCGGCCACGCACGGTGCCGTCGCGCACGGATTTGAAATTTCTTTGCTGCCCTTTGTGATTACGCAGGTGCGATGGTTATGCGCAAAACATCGGGCGCGCATCACCATTTCCTTCAAAGATTTTTGGTTTGCGGATTTGCGCGATGCGGATGTCGTTTATTTTTTTCTCATGCCGGCTGCGTATCCGCGCTTGCAAGCAAAGTTACAAAAAGAATTAAAACCAGGCGCACGGGTACTTGCGTATGTCTGGCCGTTCCCTGATTGGAAACCGATACAGGTTGATGAAACCCCCGGTCGACCGACGATATACGTGTATAGAAAATAAAAACCAGCCAGATCCGTGGATCTGGCTGGTTTTGGTGCGCCCGGAGGGATTCGAACCCCCGACCCTCTGATCCGAAGTCAGATGCTCTTCCACTGAGCTACGGGCGCAAAAGAGAGGGTTTAGCCCTCTCTTTTGGTAATGCTTGCCCCTTTCCATTTTTTGACGTGGAGCGCCGCTTCGGCTGCGGCAACTTGGGCCTCTTGCTTACTGGTGCCGGTTCCCTCGGCAACTAATTCTTTTCCCAGGTAGACCCCCACGCGGAAGAATTTATTATGGTCAGGCCCCTCTTCTTCCATCACCTTGTAGGTTGGCGTAATGCCAGCTTTTTCTTGCGCGGATTCCTGGAATCGTGATTTGGAATCAAGATACAAACCGTTGTCAAGAATGTTGTCAATATGACTCCACACCCATCGTTCAATAAATTTTTGTGACACCGCGTATCCTTGATCAATATAGATGGCGCCAATGAGCGCTTCCATGCAGTTTGCCATGATATAATCGCGCGCTTTGGTGCCTGTTTCCTGTGATTCCCCCTTGCTTAAATACAGATAGGGTTCCAGGCCGATTTTTTTAGCAATCTGCGCGAGCATTTTTGCATTCACCAGCGCCGCGCGCCAGTTGGTGAGTTCGCCTTCAGGATTATTATAGGTTTGGAAGAGTAGCTCCGTGATCACCAATTCAAGCACGGCGTCGCCCAAGAATTCCAGGCGTTCATTATGGCCGAGTTCAAAATCTTTATTTTCGTTCAAATACGAGCGATGCACCATGGCTTGGCGCAAAAGATTTTGATTCTTAAACTCAATGTTCAATTTTTCTTCCAGTTTAGCAATGTCTTTTTTCATGCGGTTGATTGATCAGATGAGGTTGTTTTTGGCTCCTCTCCTATTTTCTCGCCGGCCGCTACCATGTCCTTGTAGATAGCGCCGAGCACGCCGTTGACAAAACGTCCCGATGAATGCCCGCCAAATGTTTTGGCAATTTCAATTGCCTCATTAATGGCAACTTTGGCAGGGATTTTTTCATCAAATTTTAATTCGTAGACCCCGATGCGCAGTACGTTCCGATCAACCACCATGATTTGTTCAAGCGGCCAATCTGGTGCGTAGCGCATGATGAGCGCGTCAACGTCAGCGCGTTTTTCCAAGACGCCGCGGAAGAGCGCGCGAGCAAAATCCGCGTCATCGCCAATGCCCGGCGCAAATTCGTTGATGTTATTCTCGAGCATTTCTGGCGAGACCGTATCAATCGTGCCTCGCATATCTTCTTCATACAGGGTCTGCATGACGATTGAGCGTGCGGCGTGGCGATTAGACATAGGAAAGAGCGTGAGTAATGGAGAGGATGTTAGGCGACTTTTATGTGTTGTCGTCCGCGATATTTGCCGCAGGATGCGCACACGCGATGCGGACGCACCGGCTTTTTGCATTGCGGGCACATAGTAAGACCGGTTGCTTTCAGGGCAAAGTGAGACGCGCGGCGTTTTGCTGAAGATCGGGTTCGTCGTTGGTTGGGTAGTGGCATAGCTTTAGTATAGGGAATAATGGCCTGTTTTTCAAGCCGCGCGTATCATATCACAGTGGTGGCGATACGTCTAGAGCAAGGTAACGCTTGCCACACTATCACCCGCTTCTTTGAACCGCATGATGCGAACGCCTTGGGTGGCGCGGCCAAGTGACGGCACGCTCCCAAAGGGCACGCGAATGACCTGGCCCTTTGTTGAGATGACCAAAATTTCTTGTTCAGTTTTTTTCTCCGTAATTTCCATGTTCACCAGCGGGCCTGTTTTTGCCGTGATGTTCATGGTTTTAATGCCTGATCCGCCGCGTCCCTGCACCTTGTATTCCGCAAGCGCTGTTCGTTTGCCGAGGCCAAATTCAGACATGACAAACACTTCGTAGAGATCATTACCCTTTTTACCTTCCGCAGTCACCACATCCATACCCACCACGCGTTCGCCATTCTTCAAACGAATACCGCGAACGCCGGCCGCGTTACGACCCATCGGCCGCGCCAATTTTTCTTTGAACCGAATTGCCTGGCCTTTTGCTGTGACAATCATAACATCGTCATTGCCGGTTGACGGGCGGATCCATTGCAGGTTATCTCCATCCTTGAGCCGGATCGCAATGAGGCCGGAGCGGCGCACGTTTGCGTAGTCCTCAATCGCGGTTTTCTTCACGAGACCTTTTTCCGTTGTCATAACGAGGAATTTGTAATCAGAGAGCGCGGTCAAAGTCAAAAGCGCGGTAACTTTTTCATTGGGCGCGAGCTGTAAAAAGTTCACCGCCGCCTGTCCCTTTGACGTGCGTGACGCTTGCGGGATGTCATACGCTTTCAGTTGAAACACGCGGCCGCGATTGGTGAAGAACAGTAAATCATCGTGCGTGTTGGTTGATTGCAAAAATTCAACTTCGTCTTCTTCTTTGGTGGTGACGCCAATCACGCCCTTGCCGCCGCGCGCTTGCACCTTGAACGTATCCGGCGGCATGCGTTTTAAGTAGCCATCCTTGGTCATCATCACAATGACTTGTTCGTTTGGTACCAGGTCTTCAATGGAAAAATCCTTCACGCCGCGAGCAACCACTTTGGTGCGGCGTTCGTTGGCGTAATTTTTCTTGATTTCCAACAGTTCATCCTTAATGATGCCGAGCATCTTTTTGCGCGATGCCAAAATGGATTCCAATTCTTTGATGAGCGCGAGTTTTTCTTTTAATTCGTCATCCACTTTTTGGCGTTCCAGGTTGGCCAAATTCTGCAAGCGCATTTCCAAGATGGCCACGGCCTGCGGTTCCGTGAAACGAAATTTGTCCATCAAATTTACCTTGGCCTGATCGCGGTCTTTAGATTTTTTGATGGTGGCAATAACGGCGTCAATTTTATCAATCGCCTTTTTCAAGCCCTCTAAGATGTGGGCGCGCGCTTTCGCTTTGTCCAGATCAAATTCGGTGCGACGTTTCACCACCACCTCGCGATGCTTGATAAACTCCTCCAGCATCATTTTCAAATTCAACACGCGCGGCTGGATGCCATCAACAAGCGCGAGCGTGTTGAAGTGGAACGTTTCCTGGAGTTGCGTCATCTTAAACAAGTTGTTCAGCACCTTGCGCGGATACGCGTCTTTTTTGAGTTCAATCACGATGCGCACCTTGCCTTTGCTGGATTCGTCGCGCAAATCTTTAATATCCTCAATTTTTTTGTCTTTTACGAGATCAGCAATTTTTTCTACCAAAGTCGCCTTGTTCACTTGATAGGGAATTTCCGTGACAATAATCTGGAAACCGTTTTTGTCTTCCACAATTTCCGTTTCCGCGCGCATGATAATCCCGCCGCGGCCCGTGGAATACGCCGCCTCAAGGTCTTTTTTGCTATAAATAATGCCGCCGGTTGGGAAGTCCGGCCCCTGCACAAATTGCAAAAGATCAACCACGGCCGCATCCGGATTATCAATAATGTGAACCGTGGCGTCAATCAGTTCGCCCAAATTGTGTGGCGGAATGTTGGTAGCCATACCAACCGCAATGCCCACGGTTCCGTTGACGAGCAAATTCGGGAAACTGGCGGGAAGCACCGTAGGTTCTTGGTGCACGCCATCGTAGTTGGGTGCAAAGTCCACGGTGTTTTTTTCAATATCTTTCAAAAGTTCCTCTGCAAGCGGCATGAGTTTTGCTTCCGTGTATCGCATGGCGGCGGCGGCGTCCCCGTCAAGTGAACCAAAATTTCCTTGGCCAAGCACGAGTGGATGACGAAAGGAAAAATCCTGCGCCATGCGTACCATGGCATCATAGACGGACGTGTCGCCATGCGGATGATATTTCCCAAGGCAATCGCCCACGATAGCGGCGGATTTTCTGAATTTTGCCGTATGTTTCAAACCCATCTGCCCCATGGCATAGAGAATGCGGCGATGCACCGGCTTCAAACCATCGCGCACATCAGGCAACGCGCGCGCCACAATCACGCTCATCGCGTAATCCAAATAAGAATTACGCATTTCCGTGACGATGGAACGCGGCGCAATAACGCCGGCGCCCGACGGCGCCACTGGTTCAATTTCTTGCAGTTCTTGTTCTTGGGGTTTTGCCATACATTAGCGCGTAGTGGTTGCCGTGGTAACAGTAGAGGTGGTGGCGTTCAGAGATTCCGCTTGCGCAGCTTCAGATAAGAGTTGGGCTACGGTATCTTTGAAACGCGCGAGTGTATTTGCGCGTTCATCCGATGCTGGCTGTTGTGTTTCTTTGAAATGCGCGAGCGTCCGATTTGCTTCTGCCACAATGCGCTCCAACTCTTTTCCCGTGTCAGAAAATACAGTATCTTGGGAACCGGTTTTAAATACATCCGGAAGCCCCGCGATCCAAAAACCGCCAACGAGCAACAAACAGCCAATGACTCCTGCCCAAAGCAGTGCGTGATGGTGTGGTTTTGGTTCGGGTCTGTCTGACATACGTTTAATGACTCTCAAGAACAATCACTTCCATATCTTCGCTCGGCAATTTTGCCGCCGAGAGAATAACTTTGGGCACGGGCGCACCGTTTTTATGTCCCACTTCTTTCAAAAATGCGTCAACCGTGTCGTGCTCGGCATCGTTTTTCTTGTACTGAAACGCAATAGGGATACACACGCGCGGTTCAAGTTCAGTGACGAGCGCGGCGGCGGTTTTTGCGTTTAAAACATCAGTACCGCCCACAGGTGTGATGAGCACATCAACCGATGAAAGTTGTTCCAGTGTTTTTTCATTGGGCAATTCTTTCAGCGCGCCAGCGTGCAGAATAATCATTTCTTCGGCGGTTACTTGAAAGAGTAATCCATGTGGTGTTGGGATGCTGTGCACGAGTACGCCATGAACTTCAAATTCACCGGGACTATCAATAATGAAGGGATTTTGTTGCAACGTAATGGACCCTTCCTGCCCATGTGAAAAGAGCGCGATATCCGGCGCGAGTGTGTGTGGAAAAACCGCGCCCTTTTCCTTGGGTTTGTAGGTATCAATAACAACCGTCAGATCGCGGTCTTGGTTTTTTGTTTGTATCTTGATGGCTGTTCCGCCCATCCATGAGATATGCATAACGATGGATCTAGTATAGTCCTTTTCGGCGTGGGCGTCAACTGGTTTCTGGAACAAAAAAGCGGACGAGTGGAGAGCCCCCTTGATTTTTTTTAGGCCTTCGTGTACAGTACGAATACTTACTTTTAACCCTGTCTTCCTCGGGCAGAGCCGGGCGTGAGTCAGCGCACGGCAACAAGAGGATTATTTTTAACCTATGACTACGCAAACGGAAAAACAGCAGGAGGAATCCTCGGTGTTTAAGACGCTCCTTCAGCAGTATTTTAAGAATGCCCCAAAAGCAGGCGATGTGGTGCAGGGGAATGTGATTTCGGTTTCTAAGTCAGAAATTAAAGTGGATATCGCCGGTTTCATGATTGGCACGGTGCGTGGGCGAGAACTTGCGGCCGGGATGCAATCCTATACTGGTTTGAAGCCAGGCGACCCCGTTGAGGCCACGGTGATTGATGAAGAAAATGAAAATGGTGAGATTGAATTGTCATTTCGCGCGGCCGGTTTTGTGCGCGCGTGGGATCAGGTGAGAGAACTGGCGCGGAGTCAGGCCACGGTTGAAGTGAAGATTTTGGATGCCAATAAAGGCGGGCTTATGGTTGCGCTTGGTCCATTGCCCGGTTTTTTGCCCGTGTCGCAATTGGGGCCGGATAATTATCCGCGCGTGCCGGGCGGTGATAAAAATAAAATTGTTGAGCATATCCGCCAATTTGTCGGCAAGACCTTTCGCGTTAAGGTAATGGATGTCAGTGAGAAGGAAGACAAGTTGATTGTGTCAGAGAAATTGGTGTGGGAAGAGGAGCAAAAAGATGTCCTCGGTAAATATACGGTGGGACAGACCATTGAAGGAAAGGTGTCCGCGCTCACCTCATTTGGCGCGTTTATGGAATTTGGCGAGGGTCTTGAAGGGTTGATTCATATTTCCGAGATTGCGTGGCAACGCATTGATCATCCGCGTGATGTCTTGAAGATTGGCGATATGATTAAAGCGCAGATTATTCAAATTGACGGTTCCAAGATTTTCTTGTCACTCAAGCGCTTGATTGATGATCCGTGGAAGACCGTGAAAGAGAAATACACGGTAGGGCAAACGGTGCGCGGCCGCGTGATTAAGATCAATCCATTTGGGCTGTTTGTGGAACTTGATTCGGAAATTCATGGGCTTGCGCACATCTCCGATATTTCCGACGAGCCAGTCACTGATGTGAACGAGGTGGCGCACGTGGGCGACTTCTTGAATTTTGAGATTGTTTCCATTGAGCCGGCGGCGCATCGGTTAGGATTGCGTGTTGCAGGATTGAAACCAAAGGAAGCGCCGATTGCCGAAGCGCCAGAAGTAATAGAAGAGGCCGCGGAGCCCGTGGCGCCTCTGGCTGAAGAAACTAAAGAATAATAACGCACATATGACAGAATCAGACCAAGATCCGGGAGTGAAACAATTCGTGAAGAATTTTCTTCTCGTGTTTTTTGGTCTGCTGATTATCGCGGGCATTATTTCCTCCGGCAATTTTTTTGGCCCCAAACCAGAGGAAATAAGTACCAGTAAACTTGTGCAAGAAGTGCAGGCCGGCGAGGTGAAGAAATTGACCGTGCGCGGTTCGCGGATTGAGATTATTCTGCATAAAGAGGACAAGGAACAGGTGGTACAAAAAGAGCCGGGCGAATCCGCGGTTGAGCTCTTAACGCGGTATGGTGTGACGAGCGAGCAATTGACGAGCGTTGATGTGCGGATTGAAGGCGAAAGGGGCGCGCGATATGTTTTTTCAATCCTCTTGCCGTTTTTGGTGCCCATTATTGTGATCGGCGCGCTCATGTGGTACATGGCGCGACAGATGCAGGGCGCGTCTAATCGCGCGCTCATGTTTGGCGAGAGTCGCGCAAAACAGATTAAGGATGAAAAAGGAAATCTAACCACTTTTGCGGATGTGGCCGGATCGCGCGAGGCAAAACAGGAACTGGAAGAAGTGGTGGAATTTTTGAAGCATCCTAAAAAGTTTGCGGACGCGGGCGCGCGTATTCCAAAAGGCGTATTGCTCTTGGGGCCGCCGGGTACGGGAAAAACATTGTTGGCGCGCGCCGTGGCGGGTGAGGCGGCGGTGCCATTTTTCCACATGTCCGGTTCTGAATTTGTGGAGATGTTTGTCGGCGTTGGCGCATCACGCGTGCGTGATTTGTTTACTAAAGCAAAAAAGGCGGCGCCGGCCATCGTGTTTATTGATGAAATTGACGCGGTGGGGCGTCGGCGTGGCGCCGGACTTGGCGGATCGCACGATGAACGCGAGCAGACGCTGAACCAAATTTTGGTAGAAATGGATGGCTTTGATCCGAATATCGGCGTGATTGTGATTGCGGCCACGAACCGCCCTGACGTGTTGGATCCGGCGCTCCTGCGGCCGGGCCGGTTTGATCGTCGGGTCACCATTGACCATCCTGATATTAAAGAACGTCAGGAAATTTTGATTATTCATGCCAAAGGCAAGCATTTTGCTGATGAGGTATCACTCCGCAAAGTTGCGGAACGCACGCCCGGCTTTACCGGCGCTGATTTATCCAATTTATTGAACGAGGCGGCGATTCTCGCGGTGCGTCGCGGCAAGAAAACCATTGGCGAAGCGGAGGTGTTTGAAAGTATTGAAAAAGTGCTGCTTAGTCCGGAGCGCAAAAGTCGTATTATTTCAGAGAAAGAGCGAAAGATTACCGCGTATCATGAAGCCGGACACGCGCTTATCGCGCATTTTTTGCCGAACGCGGATCCGGTGCGCAAAGTGTCTATTGTGGCGCGCGGCCGCGCAGGCGGGTATACCCTTAAAATGCCCACAGAAGATAAACACTATCACGCGCGTGAAGAATTCATGGATGATTTGGCGGTGGCGCTTGGCGGATTTGTTGCTGAAGAAATGATTTTTGGCAAAGGCGCGCTTTCAACCGGGCCATCAAGCGATTTGCGGCAAGCAACCCAACTGGCGCGCGAGATGGTGACTCAGTATGGCATGAGCGAACTGTTGGGTCCGCGCACGTTTGGCGCGAGTGATGAATTTATTTTCCTCGGCAAAGAAATGCACGAAGGCCGTGATTACAGTGAAAAGACCGCGGAACATATTGACAGTGAAGTGAGCAAACTCATTAAAGACGCCAAACAACGCGCCGAGAAACTTCTCAAAGACAAACGTGACGTGATGGAGCGTGTTGTTGGCGTACTTCTTGAAAAGGAGACCCTTGAACAGGAGGAGTTTTTGACATTAGTTGAGGGGGAGACCGTAACGGCACGCACTTGACAATTCGTGAGGATTCTGATAGGGTGCCATGCTACCTTGGTAGCAGAAAGGAGGTGTCATGGATGCTTTCCTCGAAGGGCGGAGGTTGCATCTGATGAACAAGCGTCAGGTAGTTCTCCGGCGACTTGGTGATCCACTCCCCGAACCGCATCGGGTGTGGAAGGTGCGCACGCTCTTGCCCGCGATTGATGCGGCAATAGAACGAATTGACACCATGAATTACGGGGAGTGCGTTACGTGTGGCGACCCTATCCCACGCGCGCGGTTGGAGCTCTTACCTGAAGTGACACGGTGTGTCCCATGTGGTGAACAGGAGGAACGTCGTGGCCATTGATTCCAGGCGTGTGTTAGAGGTGTGGGCTTCTGGTATTAGTGCGGTGATTGACGCCACGCTTGAAGGTGCGGAAGCGGACCGTGAGCCCGATCGCGCGCTGGTGCTGGAGCACTGGTCCGCCACGATGGAGACACTTCTTGAACTCTCTAGCGGTAGAATACTGGCCGAAGCAGCGTGGCGCGCATGTTCAATGGAAGAACGTGTCGCCATAATGCAGAAAAGTGAATTTAGTTTTGAGATGTTTTGCAACGAGGTAAAAGATGTGGTTGCGTGCGGTCTTGCGCGCGCAGAAGAACCTATTCGTCATTGACCGGCCATTAGCCGGTCTTTTTTTTCGGCAAAACGATAGAGGCGAGTAATGTATGGCGTTGATGATTCCTGTTCATCCTCTGTCATAAGATTTTCTGGAAAATATGAGCGCGGAATGCGGAAAAGTATACATTTGATCTGCGTTGGCGCGACGGTTCCTTCCACCATGCGCACCCATACACGATTCGGACCGGTGTAGTGTGGGTATCGGTCAGCAGGGAGATACTTGGTTGTCACAGAAGCGCCGGGTTTAAAGCCAACCATAAAGATGCCGATGCCCATTGGGCATGTTCGCTGGCATGGTGTTCGCGGAAAAAAAATTCTACACGATGGATGAGGCGCTCCATGATCGCTTCACGTTCTTCCGGTTTTGCGTGTCGTGCAGCGGTTTCTAATTCTGCCAATGCTTGCATCAACGGCTGTTGTGGCGGTTCGTTGAGTGATGGTGTTCCAGGTTCACCTATAGCTCTTCGTCGTTGCATAATAATGGGGAGTATACCACAGAAGATTTGTAAAGACCATTGTGTGCGTCCCCCGTTGTTTGCTATACTAAAGACGTCATTCATAAACGGAGGATTATGAAAGCTGAAACGTATAGCGAAGCGCTGGCTCACGCGTGGCGCATTACCTGGTGCCATAAGCGTTTGTGGGGGCTGGGATTGCTTGCGGCCTTGGTAGGATCCGCGGGGTCGCTTGAGTTTGTGACGAAATTTTACTATGCCGCGCTTGGCGAACGGACGTCAGGCATGCTGGCGACGATTCAGTCGTTCTCCTTTAAGTTTCAAGGAGAGACGGTGCTCTTGTGGGCCATGGCGATTGGGCTCATTGTGTTAGGTCTTGCGGTGGTGGCGTTTTTTATTGCGGTATTTGTCAGCGCGCAAGGAGGATTGGTGTATGCGGTGGAAGAAGCGGAGCACGCGGAGAAGTTAGATGTGGCCAAGCTATTTCATCACGGAAGAAAACGGCTGGGCCGGTTGCTCATATTGAATGCGGTGAAGTGGGCGATTATTTCATTGTTGCTGTATCTCACGTGGTGGTGTGCCGGTTTACTCCGGAGCGGTGCGCCGGCGCTGTGGAAGCCCGCGGTTTTTTTGGTATTAAGTGTGGTGGTGCTGGTGGTTGGTTTGACCGTGGTTTTTTTGACGCTGTATGCCGTATGTTACATTTCACTGCACGATAAATCTTTGAAAGAAGCGGTGCTTGATGCGTGGGCGCTGTTTGTTGATCATTGGCTCGTTTCACTTGAAATGGCGATTATTATTTTTGCGGTTGGTTTTTTGTTTGGTTTGGCGGGGGTTGTCGGGTTATTGTTGCTTGCAACGCCGGTGTTTCTTTCATTAATCATTGCGACCATGAGCAGCAACCCTGGTATATTATTGGGTGGGATGTCTATTGGGTTTATTGCGCTTTTTGTGTGGGTGCTGTGGCTGGCCGCGGTGTACACCACCTTTGCCATGAGCGCGTGGACGGTGCTCTTTATGCAGATGTCGCGCCACGGGTTTTCAAGCAAAATGCTCCACTTTCTTCGTCTTCATTTGACACGTAAACACGCATAATCTATGGGTTTAGATTTAGGAGCCGGCGGTTCGCTCAACATTGCGTCCGGCGGGCTTGAAGAAAAATTGAAGGCAAAGTTGCAGACGGTTGGTTTGAAACAGCGTGAACAGGCAACGGCTTCTACGGCTGCGCAGAGTGGTTTTCCCTACATTGATTTGACGCACTTTCCGATGACGCAAGAGGCGCTTATGGTGGTACCGGAAGAGCAGGCAAAAACACTGAAAGCGTTTTGTTTTTTTAGCGCCGGTGAAGATGTGCGCATCGCGGCGATCAATCCTGCGGATAAGGCGGTGGCTGATCTTTTGCATCAGTTGGAAGAGCGTTTGCACGCGAAGGGTTCGCTCTATCAAATTTCAGCAGAGAGTTTGCGTGTGGCTATGGAGCGCTACGCAACGCTCCCCAAAGTGATCGCATTCAAAGACGAGGTCAGTTTGTCTGAAGAAGCGCTCAAGAATTTTCGCGCGCTCACCAAGGATAAGGCGCAACTGCAAAAACTTTTGGCTGAAGCAACCATTACGGACGTGGTGGCGATTGTAACCGCCGCCGCGCTTGAAGCGAAGTCGTCTGACATTCACGTTGAAGCGGAAGAAAAGGGCATTGCCGTGCGGTTTCGCGTTGACGGCATTTTGCAGGAAGTGGCCATGATCCCCAAAGAGCGTTGGAAGCAGATGATTTCGCGTTTTAAATTGGTTGCCAGTTTGAAAATCAATGTGGATAGTGTGCCGCAGGATGGGCGGTTTACCATTGTGGAAGATGGCAAGAAAATTGATGTGCGTATTTCAACGCTCCCCACGGTTTATGGCGAGAGTGTCGTGATGCGTATTTTGAAGCCGCTCTCCAATGTTGAGTTTGAATCGCTGGGTATTCGTGGCACCTCGTTTGAGCAATTGAAAGAACAAATTTCCCGCCCCAATGGCATGGTTATTACCGTTGGCCCTACCGGATCCGGCAAAACAACCACGTTGTATTCTGTGTTGTCTAAGTTGAACAAGCCGGGGGTGAAAATTATCACCTTGGAAGATCCGGTTGAGTATAAAATGGAGGGTATCAATCAAAGTCAGATTGATCCGTCAAAAGATTATACGTTTGCGAAGGGTTTAAAGTCATTGCTTCGTCAGGATCCGGATATTTGCATGGTTGGTGAAATTCGCGATTTGGAAACTGCGGAGATTGCCATTCAGGCGGCATTGACCGGCCACCTCATGATTTCTACCATCCACACCAACAGCGCGGCGGGTGCCATTCCTCGTTTTCTTGCGATGGGCGTGAAGCCGTTTTTACTCGCGCCGGCGCTCAATGCGATAATCGGCCAGCGGTTGCTTCGCAAGTTGTGCGAGAAATGCAAAAAGCCCCTGACGCTTGATGAGACGCAGACCAAAAAAATGCAGGAAATTATGGCCACACTCTCACCAACGGGGGGCGTGACGTTTGACGCGGCAAAAGCAACCTGGTTTGGGCCGGCTGGTTGCGAGGCGTGTCATGAGGGCTATAAGGGTCGCATGGGTATTTATGAGGTTTTGATTATGAATAAAGACCTTGAGAAATCCATTTTGGGCGATAAAGTATCTGAATATGATATTCAAGATTTGGCCATTAAACAGGGCATGGTGACGATGGCGCAGGATGGAATTATGAAAGCCGCGGAAGGCATCACGAGTGTGCAAGAAGTGTTCCGTGTTATTGAATAAAAATTATGCCACTTAAGAAACGCGTTACTCCGGAACCGGTTGCCGTAAAAGTGCCATCCATCGCGTTGTATCGCAACATTGCGGTGACGTTTTTGGTGTTAACCATTTTGTTGCTTTTGACGGTGGTGTATTTGTCAGTGAAAAAGGTGACCATTCGTGTTACGACAGAACCCATGACCATCCAGGCATCGGCGCAGGCGCGCGTTGGAGAACAAGCGGAGGACATGCCGCAGGTTTCCGGCACAACTGCAAAATTGGATGTTGAAGTGTCCCGTGAATTTAAACCAACCGGTACCGAAACCAAAGAAACAGCGGCGGTAGGGCGTGTGGTTATCAAAAACACCACCACGCGCAATCAGCCGCTGGTTGCCACGACGCGTTTATTGTCACCTGATGGGGTATTGTTCCGTCTTAAAGAATCAGTGACCGCACCGGCAAGTGGAGAGGTGGGGGTGCGGGTGTATGCGGATAAACCGGGCAAGCAGGGGGAAATAGGGCCAACGAAGTTTACCATTCCCGGATTATTTGAGCCATTGCAACAAAAGATTTACGCGGAATCAAGCGAGCCGATGACGGGTGGCGTACTTGCAATCGGCATCGTCTCAAAAGAGGATATTGAAAAAGCAAAGAGCGCTGTTCGCGCGGCCATTCTTGAAGAAGCCGAGCGGTTGCTTATAGCGCGCGAGAAGGTGGACACGGCGATCGTGGCATTTATTGGCAAGATTGCCAAGGTGGATTTTGAGGTGAGTGGTGTGGCGGAAGATGCAGTTTCCGGATTTTCCGTTACTGGCAAGGGAGTGGTGGTTGGCGCGTTATATCATAAAGAAGAGGCGCGCTCTCTCGTGAATCGTAAATTACAAGAGAAGGTGGCGCGTCAGCCGGTGAAGCTGGTGATGGGTGAGGCGTTGCCTGAAGTGGTGGTTGATAGATATGACCCGAATGGACTCTGGGTACAATTAACGCTTTCTCAAAGCGGGGTAACGTACGTCACGGAAAACAGTCCGGCGTTTGATCCCGTGAAGTTTTATGGCAAAAGCCGCGCCGAGATTGAAGAATACGTTCGCGGCATTTCAGGCGTGCGCGAAGTAATGGTGAAGTTTCGTCCGGCGTGGAGCGACGTGGCGCCTCGCGTACCAGAGCACATTGAGGTGCGGGTGGTGAGTGAGTAGGGGGCGAGGGTTGTCATTTTTTAGTAACCCATGCTACACTCTCCAGTATCTATGCCACACAACGAACAACTTGATAACCTTCGTCACTCATGCGCCCACCTGTTGGCCGCGGCCGTGATGGAACTTTGGCCAGAGGCGAAGCGTACCATCGGGCCGCCCATTGAGGATGGTTTTTATTATGATTTTGATTTTGGCCCTTCAACAAGCTCAGGGAAGGATATAAAAATTTCCGAAGACGACCTCCCGCGCATTGAAAAAAAAATGCGCGAGATTTTGCCGACGTGGAAGGGGTTTGAGCGCCGCGAGATAACGGCCGATGAGGCGCGCGAGGTTTTTAAAGACAATTCGTACAAATTGGAATTGATTGACGAATTTTCGGACGAAGGACAATCGCTGACCCTCTATCAATCAGGTCATTATGTTGACCTCTGCCGTGGCGGACACACGGAAAGTCCGCGCGAAGAGTTGAAACATTTCAAATTGCTCTCGGTTGCCGGCGCGTACTGGCGCGGGAGTGAGAAAAATAAAATGCTCACGCGCTTGTACGGCACGTGTTTCCCCACGCAAAAAGAATTAGACGATCATCTGGCGCTCCTTGAGGAAGCAAAGAAACGCGACCATCGGAAAATCGGCCACGAGCAAAAATTATTTTTCATTGACGAGCTGGTGGGCAAGGGGCTGCCGCTTTGGTTGCCTAACGGAACCATTATTCGCAGTGAAATTGAACGGTTCGCGATTGACATGGAACAGAAGGGCGGGTATGTGCGCGTTACCACGCCGCATCTTGCTAAAGAGGAACTTTTCGTTACCTCTGGCCACCTCCCGTATTATAAGGACAGCATGTATCCGCCGATGGTGATGGATGATGGGACGTATTACCTGAAAGCGATGAACTGTCCGCATCATCACCTTATCTATCGTCATGAGATGCGCAGTTATCGTGACCTTCCAATCCGCATAGCGGAATACGGCACGGTGTATCGCAATGAGCTTTCAGGAACGTTGGCGGGATTGCTGCGCGTGCGCATGCTTTCCATGAATGACGCGCACCTGTATTGCCGCAAGGATCAGATAAAGGATGAGTTCAAGCGGGTGCTTGAAATGGTGCTTGCCTACTTTAAGATTTTTGGTTTAGACAACTATTCGTTCCGTTTGTCGCGCTGGAGTCCGGATCACGTGGATAAATATATCAACGAACCAGAAAATTGGATATATGCGGAGGAGGTGCTTCGCTCCGTGTTGCTCGAGATGAGCGTGGCATTCACGGAAGTGGAGAATGAGGCGGCGTTTTATGGACCCAAGGTTGATGTGCAGTTTAAGTCGGTTATTGGCCGCGAAGAAACCATGTCCACCATCCAGCTTGATTTTGCTGCCAAGAAGCGGTTCGGCTTGAGTTATGTTGATGAGACCGGCAAAGAGGCGGAGGTATTTGTCATCCATCGCGCGCCGCTTTCAACTCACGAACGGTTTACGGCGTTTTTGATTGAACACTTCGCGGGCGCGTTTCCGGTGTGGTTGTCACCCGTGCAAGTCATGGTGGCTCCGGTGAGTGAACACCATGTGGCGTTTGCAGAAGAACGTGTCGCGACGCTCCGCGCGGCAGGCATTCGCGCGGACGTTGACCGGAGCAATGAAACGGTTGGCAAGAAAATTCGCAACGCCGAATTGCAAAAAATTCCCTACACCGTGGTGGTAGGCGACAAAGAAAAAGATGGCGGCGAGTGGCAGATTCGCGTACGGAGTGAAAAGGATCAGCCACGCATGAGCGAGGGCGCGTTTATCGCCGCGGTAACTGACAAGATTACGCATCGCACGCTGGATGCGCAGTTGTAATGTTTGGGGTGTAGCGGGGCTTGACACGGGGGGATTTTTTTGGTAGAGTGGACAGTCCCTTGCTGGGACGTTATCCTGTAAGGAGAGGGAGGTGACAGATGGATGACAAGCGGACAGGAACTCCGCAATCGGTAGCGTTGCCGGAAGAGCGGTCTCATGTGGGTGTGTGGCGTGTTTCGCCGGATCTCCGTCCTGCTCACGGGCGGGCGCTGGTGAGCATCCTTGCGTGGCGGCTGGCAGAGACCGGCTTTTATGCGCTCCATATGGAGACGCTTGGGCGTTCCTTTCATGAGCGTACCGCGTGCTTGCTCGTTACCTTTGAGACCGTCGGCCCGTTTGCGCCGGCGCTCATGGAGTTGGTGACCGAGGTTGAGATTGACGGCGTGCGTTACCGGCGCGTTCGTGATGCATGCGATTTGTGTAGTGTGATGTCTGACGGATCCTACACAGCCGTCATGTCAATCGCGATCGTGGATGGCATGCTCTTTCCACGAAAGATGAGTGAAGATATTGAGCTTGTCTTTACGGTGCCGGAGCCATAAGATGGCCGACGTCATCTCGTTTGGCGAACGGTTTTTGCAGAGTGCAAAGTTCCATTTTCAGCAAGCGCGCCTGGATGGCGACCAGCTCACCGTCACGTTTTCCTCGGAGCGATTCATCCCAGACGAGGTGCTCGCTACGATCAAGCGGTTGCGGCTTGATGGCACCGAGGTGGAGGTGGAGTTTCGCCATGATATTCCGCTCACCTTGGGCGAACGGAGGCGTCAAGCGGTATTCAGGATTGTTGCTCTCTATTTCTCTCTTTTGAACGCAAGCGACTGTGCCATCTGGTTTGATGAAGACCGGGTGGAAGCGCTCTACCGATTTTCAACGTAAAAGCCCGTGTGTTACACACGGGCTTCTTTTATTCTTTGGGTGGTGGCGCTGAAGCAATGACATCACCCTTCCGATACAGCGGCGGGTATTTTTTATCAAGTTCTTCCAATCCTTTCGGCGGGACGGCGGATGCGAGAACGTCACCTTCAATATGGGAGGGGGCTTTTTTCAAAAAGTTCTCCAACATACCTGCTTTCAGAACCATCAGTTGCATGCCTTCTCGTACACTCATTCTTTTTTCATCAGTACTTAAATTGGCAATTGAGTTGAAACGATCCATGCTCTCTTTGGCCGCAGCGATAAAATCTTTGCCATTCCCTGCGGCTACCGCTTCTTGCAGTTTTTCTTGCAAGAGCGCCGGCAATTTTTCTATAGAGGCGGCTGCCACTTCGTTAAAGAGTGGATCTGCAATTTTTTCAATGCGTAATTTTTCCTGCGCGCGGCCAAGCGGAGAATCAGGGGGAGCCGGTTTTTCACGAAGAATTGCTTCTTTGGCTTTAGATTCTTTTATTGCAAGTTCAAGCGCCGCGCGATCTGCGTTTAATTCTTTGAGACTGGCTGTTTTGTCTGCGTCTTTATATTCTGAAGGATCCCTGAACCCTTCCGGTGGTTTTCTAAGTGGGCTTGGCATAGATTGAAGTTAAATAGTATAGAGTAAGTGTAGCAGCCATTGTGCGGAGACGCAACTTGACTATCCACATGGCTCCGCGCATACTGGGAATTTGATATGGCAATCAACAAACCAAAAATTATCGTGATTGTGGGACCGACGGGGTCAGGGAAGACAGCGCTCGCGCATGTTATTGCGAGAAGCGGCGGCGATTTTGAACTCGTTAGTGCAGATTCTCGTCAGATTTACCGCGGTATGGATATTGGCACCGGAAAAGAGGCGGTGCCGGATATCCCGCATCATTTGATAGACATCGTTAATCCAGACGAGGAGTTTACGCTCGCGGATTTTTTGGCGCGCGCGAAAAAAGTTATTGCGGATATCCGCGCGCGCGGTCATATGCCTGTTGTGGTTGGTGGCACTGGACTGTATGTGCAGGCGCTGGTGGAAAATTGGCAGGTGCCGGCGGTGAAGCAAAATCAAAAGTTGCGCGCGGAGCTTGAGAAAAAAAGTGTTTCAGAATTACAAAAAGAGCTTGCCGCGATTGATCCGGAAGAAGCGGAACGTTTGGGTGGAGGAAAACGCTATCTCATTCGCGCGCTTGAAATGTGGCACGCCACGGGCAAGAAACCCTCGGCGTTCAAAACAAAAAGCGAGCCGTTGTATGACGCGCTCGTGATTGGCATTGATCTTCCGCGCGAGGAATTGTATGCGCGGATTGACGCGCGCGTGGATGATATGTTCGCGCGTGGTTTGGTAGACGAGGTGCGCGGACTTTTGAAAAAGTATCCGGCTGATTTACCGGCATTCAAAACGATTGGGTATAGAGAAATAATGGATAATGATTTGATACACCCGCAGGGCAATACGCTAGAGAGGAGCTTTCGCAGGCGCCGCGGCATGGTCTCCGCCGCCTCGGCGGAGCGCGGCGCCGAGAATGCAGGTAGCCGGCTCGGCCTCTGGCCGAGCGAGCCACGTGAAGCGGGGCGTCCGCCGCTGGACGGCGGACTACCGGTCCGAAATGGCGTGTTGCCCGAGGGTGCAACGAGCCGCATAATCAAACACCACACCCACGCCTACGCCCGCCGCCAGCTCACCTGGCTTCGGCGGATGAAGTATGTGGAGTGGACTGCGGATTCTCCTTCTGCCATGCAACTCGTACAGCGGTGGCTATAGTGGGAACCACGGATTTATCAAGCGCGTAGGGGAGGATTTCGTCTGCGGTTGGATTTTGGATTGTTGCGGCGAGTGCCTCTGCCGCCGCGAGTTTCATGTCTTCCGTGATGCGCGTTGCGCGGACATCAAGCGCGCCGCGAAAGATGCCAGGGAACCCGAGTACGTTATTTACTTGATTGGGAAAATCGCTCCGGCCAGTTGCCACCACTGCCGCGCCGGCCGCTTTTGCCGCATCGGGCAGAATTTCCGGATCAGGATTTGCCATTGCAAAAATAATTGCGCCCTGTGCCATGGTTTTTACCATCTCCGGTGTGAGCGCGTCTTTGACGGAAACACCAATGAACACATCGGCGTTGTGTACTGCATCCGCGAGTGTGCCTTGTTTTTTGTTACGGTTGGTAAGGGCGGCGACTTCTTTTTTTGTATCATTCAAATCCTCGCGCCCTTCAAAAATAATTCCTTTACTATCGCACATGATGACGTTTTCTCCACGGACGCCGTAGCGCATCAAAAGTTTGGTAACTGCCATACCCGCCGCGCCGGCGCCATTCATGACCGCGCGCACATCCTCAAATTTTTTCCCCACCACCTTGAGCGCGTTGATTATGCCGGCCGTTACCACCACGGCCGTTCCGTGTTGGTCATCGTGCATGACGGGTATGCCGAGATCCTGCAAACCCGCCTCAATCGCAAAACATTCGGGTGCTTTGATGTCTTCAAGATTGATTCCGCCGAACACGGTTGCAATCAAGCGTACGGTCGCGATAACTTCGGCTGGGTTTTCTGATGCGATGCAAATGGGAAAGGCATCAATGTTCGCAAATTCTTTGAACAGCACGCATTTTCCTTCCATAACCGGAAGCGCCGCTTCCGGGCCAATATTACCCAAGCCGAGTACGGCGGTGCCGTTTGTCACCACAGCCACCGTGTTTCCTTTGAATGTGTATTTGTATATATCCTCTTTATTTCGCGCGATATACCGGCATGGTTCTGCCACGCCTGGTGTATATGCGAGCGAAAGATCATCGCGTGAACTCAAGGGGGGAAGCTTAGATTTTATCTCAAGCTTCCCCCTATAACGCTCATGGAGTTTAAGCGACTCTTGTTGGTAGTCCATTACGGTAGATCCTGAAACAAGTGCAGGATGACATTATCGCGCGCGGCGGGCGGCTTCTTGGTAGAGCGCCGGATACAACGTGCGGAATTTTTCTGGGATGTTACTGCATGCTTGATCAAAGCATTCCGGCACCCACGCGTTACTTATGGGATGGATGAGGCCGTCGTATGCTCCATTTTGTTGGATGCCAATAATCCGAACCTCGCGCGCGTTTGCCGCGGATTTTTCCACCATGAGCGACACCAGCGGCGAGCCGATCAGATGATGATACAGCACCAGCGGCTGTGTTACGTTTTTAGTGAGCTGTCCTTTTTCTTGTTGCGAGAACAATCCGCCCGGTGAGAATACTACTACCGTTTCACCGGGGCCGGTTGCGGTGTCCGGTTTTTCGTTTTGCCGAATTTCCGGTGCGGTTTCCGGTTGGCGGACCGTGTAGGAAATGCCAAAACCGGCAAAAATGCCGAGTAAGAGCGCGAGAGTGGTGACGATAAGATGTTTCATAATTTTTTCTTTAGCAATTCCTCAACCATCCGCGGATCAGCTTTTCCCTCTGTCTCTTTCATCACCATGCCGATTAAAAATTTAATCACTTCCGTTTTTCCCGCGCGATATCTCGCCACGGCGTCCGGATTACTCTCAATCACGCGCGCTGCCGCTTGTTCTATCAGGGAGGTATCGCGCACCTGGCCCAAACCGTGCTCCTCCATAAGATGAGACGGATCCGCGCCGGAATCTAACATGAGGTCCAAGAGTTTCTGCGCGTTAGTGCTTCCCACCTGTTCCGTTGCGATTTGCGTCATCAATTCCGCGAAGTTTTCTGGGGTTATCTTGAGTTCATCAAGCGTGATGCCGCGCTCTCCCATTTTACCAAGTAATTTACTGGTTAGCCATCCGCCGGTGAGTTTCCCAAGCGCTTGGCGCTCCGGGATCACGGTACCGTGCGGCAGTGATTCTAACCACGTGTACAGTTCCGCGAATACCGCTTCCGTAAATGAAACCCACGCGCGCTCTTCCGTGAGCGTCAACGCATCATCAGGAGAAAGCGCGTATTCGGCGCAAAAACGCGCGCGCAACGCTTGCGGTAATTCCGGCAGAGTAACCGTGGCCTCAATTTCGCGCAGATTCATGGGCGGAAGATCAGGATCGGGAAAGTAGCGATAATCCGCCGCTTCTTCTTTGCCGCGCTGTTCTTCCGTGGTGCCGCGATCATCATTCCAGCCGCGTGTTGAGAGACGATCCACCGGTGTGCCCGCCTCCCAAAGTTGCGTTTGGCGTTCAATTTCAAAAGTGAGCGCGCGTTCCACGCTTCGGAATGAATTAATGTTTTTAATTTCCGTTTTTGGATACAGCGTTTCATCGCCTACGGGGCGCATAGAAATATTTGCGTCACAGCGCAGATGCCCTTTTTCCATATCCGCGTCTGACACGCCGATGTGGCGCATAATTCGCCGTAATTCCTGTAAGAATATTTTTGCCTGCGCGGGCGTGCGCATATCCGGCCGCGTGACAATCTCCATGAGTGGTGTGCCGCCGCGATTAAAATCCACGAGCGTTGAACCGTCTTTGTGGAAATTTTTTGCCGCGTCTTCTTCAAGATGCAGGCGTTCAATGCGCACGCGCATCGGTTCGCCGTTTACGTCAATTTCAAGCGCGCCCTCCACGCCAATGGGCTGATCGTACTGTGAAATCTGGTAGCCCTTGGGCAGATCCGGATAAAAATAATGTTTGCGATCAAATTTTGACACCGGATTAATGCGACAGTTAATAGCTTTGGCCGCTTTCACACTCCACAGAATGGCGGTGCGGTTCGGCACCGGCAGTGTTCCCGGATGCCCCACGCAGATGGGGCAGATGGTGGTGTTCGGCGGCGCAAATTCTCCCGCGTTGGAGCAAGCGCAGAACATTTTTGATTTGGTTTTGAGCTGGGTGTGAATTTCAAGTCCGATGATCGTTTCAAGCTGCATACGTCAATTTTTGAGCGCTTTGTATAACACCACATTAATACCATACGCCCATGGCATAAATGCGGTGCCAATGAGGGATGAGATGACCAGGAGCCCAAGGGCTTGGGTGGGTATGGTTGCCTTGAGTGCTTGCATAAGAAAGAGGTCAATCGTGGCCCATTCAAGAATTTTTTGTATGAGAAATCCGGCGGCTGCAATGATGAGCGCGGTCGCAAAAAGTCGCCACACAATGCGCCACCATCGTCCGTGCACGAGCGCAAAACTGCTCTTCAAGCCCGTGATAACACCTTTGCCCGCAAGGAGTATTTCAAAATTGGCAAACGCAAACCAGACAAGCGCCACCACGCCAAAGCCGACAAAGAGAACGGCAAGCGCGAGGAACAGCCATGCCGGCACACCAAAAATGGTGCTGACATTTGGATTGATCCGGTAGAGCCCCGCAAACAAAAGACCAATGAGCGCGGGGAGCGCGGCAATCAACTGCGCCACAAGGATGGCAGGGAGGCGTTTTAACGCGGTAATGAATACCGCGCGATGACGCACGGTTTCATTACCCACGCGTGTTGCGATCGCGATAATTAATCCGAGCCCGCTCACGGTGAGTATAAGAAGAAGCGGTACGAGGATAATAGAGAAACTAATGAGTTGATCCCAATTTTTTGCAATAAGCGTGCCAAGGTTCGGCGCGTACCAACTGATCACGACATTTGAGCCAATACCGGCGAGCAGTGAGAGCGCCAGGTAGATATAATAGGATCGCAGATTGTTGACGTAGAGATCCCATCCGCGTTTTAAGAGTTCAAAGACACCGGGCATAGATTATGGTAAAAGTCGCTGTAATTCCGCGACTGCTTTCTGCTTCATTGTAGCAAGTGAATCTTCGGTTGAAAAGTACTGCACCGTTGTCCCGCGGGATTCAAAAATCTCGCGATACCAATCCGCGCGGAAATTGGCGCGGAGTTTTTCCAGGAATTTTTCTTTTTCAAAGATGGATTGATCTTGTTTTTCACTGCGCGCGGCGAGACGTGTTATGGCAATGGCGGGATCCAAGTCCGCAATAAACAGCACATCCGGCGCGTGTTTCAAGGCAAACGCATTGCCGCGAAGTTTCATAATATATTCCGGCGTGACATCCGGATCATCCTGCGCCGTTTGGTAGGCAAGCGTGGTGGACACGCCGCGGGATTGCAAAATAAGCATGCCGCGTTTTTGCGCGGGGAGGATGATGCGTTTGTAGAGTACCAAGCGATCAAGCGAAAAAGCGGAGGCAATGGCTTTTGCGGAGTATTTTCGTTTTGAGGCGCGAATAAATTCCTGCCTGATGGCCGCGCCAAACCAGACGTAGGTTGGCTCGGCCGAGGTGAGCACATCATATCCTTCCAAATCCTCTGGCTCCGGGTGCGTGCGGTGTTCTTTCCACCATTCTTTTAAATGAAAAATGCGCTTTCCGGCGTTTGAAAGGTGCGCAACCCATGCATCCAAAATAGTATCTTTCCCCGAACCGTCAATACCGTCAATGATGATGAACATGGGAATAGTGTAGCGCAGGGTTGACAAAAGTTCAAGGATATGATAGATTGAATTGTTGTCCCTGCGTGGTGCAGGTGGCGACTGCGTGCGGCAGATCCGCATACTAAACAGAAGGAGGTTGTCATG
>CAZWRL010000012.1:0-16731 GCA_964636345.1 uncultured Gammaproteobacteria bacterium
ACAGCGTGGCGCCGGCGCGCGCGAGCGCGAGCGAAAAATCTGTGTCTTCAAGGATCGCGTTTCCATCGTTCAGCGCCTCCTCGAAACGAAGCGTGTGGTACTGATCAAAACGATAGATGAGACAACCGCCGGGAAGGTGATCAACGCGTCGCGGGTGCGCAAGCGTCTTAAAATAACCACCACGTATGAAGCCACACGGCAATACAACCGTGCCAATAAACGGTTGCAATATCCACTGCGCCAACCGATTATTCATCGTGTTAACGATCCCGCTTTGTCCCACGGTTTCAATCCGAAAACAAAATGCCGAGTAGCGCAGTGCCGCCTGATATACCTCTTGAACAAATTTTGTGTTCACCTCGCAATCATCGTCCAAAAAACAGACGAGCGCGGGTGAATTCCGGAAGGTGGAACGCCATGCTGTAATGGTATCAAGAAGGATATTCCGCGCGCGCGGCAGACCGCTCGGCGCGGGCGTGGCGTTGAAACGAAGCTCAAATCTAGATGTTTGGAAAGATTGAAGAAGCGTCTGACTTTCCAAAAAACCGCCATCATTCAAAACAAAAACCGTAAACGGTTGGTTGCCTTCTTGCTGTGAGAGTTGCCCAAGAAGTGTCCCAAGCGATTCGGGACGCCGATACGAAGGGACGGCAATAATAAGATGAGGCGCCATATATAAAGGGTACGCTAACACGGGCGTAGCAAATCGTCAACGGCAGATGACCCTACTGAGGCATCTCAAAATCGGCGTAGTATTCTTTGGCTAATCCTTGGTAAAAATCACGACGGCTGGCCTCCCCCGTCTTGCCGTAATACAGAATAAGCGCGGTAAATGCTTTACGGGACGGCCGAAACGTGGCGAAGAATGGCGACGTTCCCTCCGCGCACTCGCGCCACGTCACCTTTCCGCTTGCGCACGACATCACCTGATCCAATGCCCAAGAGCCGCGGAGTGTGTCGCCATGTTCAATATGCAAAAGACCAAAACGCTGCCATTCATCAAGTGAACTAAAGACATTTTCCGGCGCGCCCACCAAACGAATAGCGGTCTCATAACTTGCGATGGCATCTTCATAGAAAGCGGCCTTCTCAAAGAATTCGCCCAGCAACCGATGGATAATGGGCAGTGATGGCGAAAGCGCGCGCGCTTGCTTTAAGAGCACGCTCGCGCGCTGAAAGTCCGAGATGGCCACCACGGCGCTCGCGCGCAACAACCATACTTGTTGCCGTCGTGGTGAAAGCGCGGTGGCCTGTTCATACACGCGTTCGGCAAGCGCCACGGCATCAGGATGCGTATCGCGGAGATGCTCATGTTGAAACAAGAGCGCCTCGCCTTGTTCAAGCGCGATACGAACGTTGCGCGGATGCAGACGCACCACCTTTTCTATCTCACCCACCAAAAACGTCGCCACCTGATCCAGGGCGTCTTTTGGCAACTGAACAACACCCGGCGCATTAAGAAACGCCCGCACCATTTCACGACGAATATCATCGCGATGCGGCGTGGGGAGCGCCAAGGCCTGTTGGTTGACGCCTAACCAGAACCCCGCGTCTCCGCGATCCAGCGCCTCGCCGGCCAAAATTTGCAGATGGTTCGCGCGCGCCGGCACCACGTTTACATAATACGCGAGCAGAACGGCGCCGATGACCGCGATCGCGGCGAATCGCCCTGCGCGTACCGGCGTAAACCAACGAGCCACACGCCCAAGCGGTGCGACGGCAACCGCCTCTTCAGTGCGATAGATGAGGAACGCCACCACCACAAACAACGTCAGATACGAAGATGGATTTTCAAACACAAAAATATTTTGTACAAAATGAAAGACGAGCAAACCGGAAAAGAGCAGTAATGCTTCGTTTCCAATGCGCCGCGCGCGATACCCGCGCGCGAGAAGCATGCCAATCGCGATCCATATCCCAAGGTACAACAGTAATCCAACAGTGCCCGTGGTCGCGAGCGTCTCAAGAATCGTGTTATGCGCCTGGTCAACCCATGTTTCCGCGAGGCCATGTTTCAACTGTTCCGGACGATAAAACTCGTTATAGGGAATGGCAAAATTAAACCAGCCCCATCCCGTGATGGGTCGCGCGCGCCACGCTTCAAGCGCGATGCTCCAGGTGCGCAGGCGTGTCTCGCTCGCGCCGGTGATAGAAAAATCCGCAAAACGACGCAAAACGGGCGTATCACCAAACCGGCCTTGTTCAGCGCCGAGCACAATGAACGCGGCAATAATAGTGACGACCGCGAGCGCTCCAATGCCAATGCGGCGATTCCGCGCGCGGGTGCTCACCACAACGGAAAGCGCGCACATCCATACTACCGCCACACCCAAACCAATCACCGCCCCACGCGTTTCAGACCATATAAAACCACCAATTGAAAGGGCAATGGCGCCAACCAAAAAATAAAACGCGGACTCACGAAAACGACGCCAATAATAGGTGCGGAGCAGATACCACGCACACACGCCAACATATACCGCATAAACCGCAAGATAGGTTGGATTACCGAGTGTGCTTGCGGCACGTTGGCCGCCAAACAAGAAATTCGGATTAAATTGCTGCACGAGCGCGCCAATCAGAACGAGCGCGCCAACGCCAACCAAAAAAAGAAAAACCTTCTTCCACCACGCATCCTCGCGAAAAACACTGGCACACATAACCAAAAGCGCGAGATAATGCGCCATGGTCACGATACCGAGCATACGTTCATGGTCGCTCCAGAGTGAATGATAGAGATCAGCGCCGAATACCGCAGAGACCGCAACCCATCCCAAAAAAAGAGCGACGGCTCCGAGCACCAGGGAACGCGGCGGCCGATAGGTTGCCGGCCGCACGGCGAGAAGCGCGAGATACCCGCCGAGCGCGAGCACGATAACCGCGCGAAGATAAAATACTTTGGCGGTGATGAACGGAAAAATAAAATAGTTGGAAATAAAAACAACCGGAGTTAAAAGTGACGCGATAAGGAGCCATCGCGTGACCCGAAGTATCTTCGCTTCATGACGAATGATCCAATGATACATACTTATTTTTTCTTTGGTTCTTCCTCGGTGAAATCAGTAAAATACACCTTAGCAAACGCAGCGTACTTTTCCGCGGTCTCTCGCTCACCCGTGCCGCGGTAAAAACGCGTCAACACCAGAAACACATCCACGCTGGGATTATATGACACCCCCCTGTAGGGCACGGGACACGTGGCGCCCGTATCGTGACCTTTGCAAGCCAGAAGCGCGCGCATCATCACAATGGAACGCGGACCGTTTCCATATTTTGCCATTTCAAGCGCGATCTGTTCCGCCTCATGAATACTAAATGATTCAGGCGACAAACGGAAGGCGATATCCTTGATAGTGGCTGATTCTACCCTATTAATGCGCGCGGAATCAAGATAATTCGCATAGACCCGCAGAATAAACGGCGAACTCGGCGCAAAACTACGGGCTGTGCGTATAAGTTCCAGTCCTTCGGCAATCATGCCGACACGCAATTTGTGATCAGACCACAAGAGATATAACTGCTGACGCTCTGGTGATGCCGCTACCGATTGTGTAAAAAAACGATCACCAAACAGCGATCCTTGACTGAAATCATTCGGCATCAGCTCCTGCGCCGCATACCACAACTCTGCCGCCACCATGTTATAGATGGGATCGCGGGGATGTCGTTTGGCGGCTTTTTCCGCTTCGGAGATGGTGGTACGAAAAACGTTTTGCAATTCCTGGCTCCGATCACCGGGCTGTATTTTCACGCGCAACAACACGCGTCCCATTTCCTCGCGAAGATGATCAACGTGCGGTGACGGAAGTTCGGTTGCCTTTTTATGCAACGCAAACCACGCGGTGGCGTCTTGACGCCCCTCAAGCGCTGTCAGCCCTTGAAACATGAGCGCGTTCGCGCGGAATGGCACATAGTTCACATAATATACGAGCACCGCCGCGCCAATGATAACGGCACCCGAGAAAACCGCCGACGGTGTTCGCCGAGACGCCGCCACACCACTCATGCTGGCGATCGCACGCTCGGGTGCGGTGATATGCGTCACATACGCGAGCACGGCAAAAAACGTTACATACGAGGTAATCTGTTCAAACGCAAATAAGTTTTGCACGGCGTGCATGACGAGTAATCCAGAGAGGAGCGCCAAGGTAGACAGTGGCACACGGCCGCGCACCCACCCGCGAATCAGCAAAAAGAGCGCAACGACAAACAACGCCACATACGCTAAAAACCCAAGCAGTCCCTGCGTCACGAGGGTATCCAAGAAAAAATTATGCGCGTTATCAAACCACGTTTCTCCAAACGCATTGTGTCGCATCTGTGTCCCCTGATATTTTTCATTGAAGGCATACACATAATTGAATGGCCCCCAACCGAGGATTGGTTTTTCTTTCCACGCGTCAATCGCGACACGCCACGCAAAAATACGATTCGCGTTGGTGCCGCCTGAAAGTGAAAAATTGGCAAAACGACGAAGAACGGGAATTTTATTAAACGCGACGTGATCATTGGTAGCGCCAAAACCAATGACGCCAACCGTAAAAACAATCAAAAGCCCCAGCGCGCTCCAGCGCGCACGGCGCGTGGCGCCGGCGCTCGCGATCCACGCAAGCATAACGAGCACGGCCGCGCCAACGCCAATAAAAACACCGCGTGTTTCGGCGTTTATAAAACCAAAAACTGCCAACCCAAACAGCGCGGCAAGCGCCCACGTCTGCCATTGCTTCCACCACATACCTGCGCGCACTTCATCAAACCAAACAAGGCAGATAATAAAACCGGCGTATACCGCAAAGAGCGCGAAATAGATGGGATTACCGAGTGTTGATGCGGCGCGATCGCCACCGAACAAAAAATCGGGACGCCAATACTGTATCGCGGCAGACACCAACACAAGCGCCGCTACAACCAAAAAGATGCGCCAAAACCATCGCCACGCTTCGCGCGTGCGAAAGACACTGACGGCCATGATATAAAACGCCGCAAAATGCATCAACGCGACAAGTCCAAGCATGCGCTCGTGGTTCGCCCACAACGAGCGCCGGACATCAACACCCGTCACGGTTGCAAGCGCCATGATTGCAATAAACGCAACCACGGCAATCAAGAGCGCGCTCTTGCGCGGCCGATACGATGGATCAGAGGAAATTAAAAGTATATAACCAGCCGCGGCAATTGCCACCATGGACTGAAAAAACCACGCCTTGGGCGTGATAAAAGGAAAAATGAGCGTGTCCGGCATGACCATCAGCGGCGTGAAAAGCGCCGCGTACAACGCCCACTCCGTTAACCGAAGCCACCATGTTTTGTGTGCGCGCACAAACGTCTGCATAATGCAGGTATCGTACGCTCGTAGGCAAAAAAAATCAAGTACCAGCACCACCGCTTGACACGCCCCGCGCCTCTTGGTACACTAGGGTTCATGAAAACCGACATCCATCCAACCTATTATCTCGAAGCAAAAGTCACGTGCGCCTGCGGCAATACGTTCACCACCGGCTCCACGGTGGAAAAAATCACGGTGGAACTTTGCAATAAGTGTCATCCTTTTTATACTGGTAAACAAAAATTTGTAGACACGGCTCGTCGCGTAGAAAAATTCCAAGAACGCACGGCCAAAAAAGAAACGGCTGCCAAAGGGCGCCGCGGCAAAACAGTCAAACGCACCGCGCGCGCCGCAAAAAAGAAAGCGGCCGCCGGCATCGCGTAACCACCGCACAAAATCCCGCTACATCGGGATTTTGTTATATAATACCTATCTATGAATACCACGCACGAACATATCAAAAGCCGTCTTGAAGAAGTAACACGAGAACTGGAAAACGCCGCGCAGGAACCGGAAAAAATCAAGAAGCTGTCTCGCGAGTATCATGAACTGAAAAAAACAGCGGATATCATTGCCGCACTGGAACAAACAAACGCGCAATTGAGAGAGACCGAACTGATGGCCGGCGCCGAAACCGATCAAACCATGAAGGACTTGGCGGATTTTGAATTGCAAACACTAACACAAAAAAAAACCGCGCTCACCGCGGAACTTGAAGAACGCGTATCGCCAAAAGATCCGCGCGACAGTCATGATGTCATTTTGGAAATCCGCGCGGGAACCGGCGGCGACGAATCCGGTATGTTTGCCGCAGATCTTTTCCGCATGTATTCTCGCTTCGCCGAACGCAAGGGTTGGCGCGTAACGGTCTTATCGGAAAACCGCACCGAGGTGGGCGGTTACAAAGAAATCATCGCGAGCATGATGGGAGAACACGTCTATGGCGCCCTGAAATACGAGCAAGGAGTGCATCGCGTGCAACGCGTGCCGGAGACGGAAAAACAAGGACGCATTCACACGTCAACCGCCACCGTTGTCATCATGCCAAAAACCGAAGAACAGGATTTGCGTATTGATCCGAATGATTTGCGTATTGATATTTTCCGTTCCGGCGGAAAGGGCGGACAAAACGTCAATAAAGTTGCGACGGCGGTGCGCATTACCCACATTCCGAGTGGTATGGTGGTCTCGTGCCAAAATGAACGGTACCAACACCAAAACCGCGAACAAGCTATGGAAATTTTGCGCGCGCGCCTTGCGGAACTTGCGGAAGAAAAACGTCGCGCTACCGCAACCAAAGAACGCAAAAGCCAAATTGGCACCGGAGAGCGCAGTGAAAAAATCCGCACCTACAACTTTCCTCAAGATCGCATTACGGATCACCGCATTAAAGAGACCTGGCACAACATGCCCACCATTCTTGATGGCAATTTGGATGAGCTCACCCGTGCGCTCAAAAAGGCAGACGCGGAAACCAAAACAACATGAAGCGATTTTCGCTGTATCTTTCACTCATCACCATTCTCGGCGCCATTCCCCGTATCATACTTCTTATGAGACGGGGAAGTTTTTGGTTTGACGAACTTTTCACGCTGGAACTTGCCAAACTGCCGTTTGGCGAAATGCTCGCGCTCGCGACCCGCGACACCAATCCGCCACTTTGGACGATTATCATGTGGCCATGGGCACATCTCCTCCCGCATGACGAATGGATAGTGCGGATACTGGCGCTCGTACTCGGCACACTGCTCATACCACTCATCGGTCTACTGGGGCGCGCATGTGGACGGGATCGTGCCGGTCTGATTGCCGCGCTCTTTGTTGCGATATCGCCGCCCCTCATCTATTTTTCAACAGAAGCGCGCATGTACGCGCTCTTCACAATACTCACCGTAGCCGTCGCGCTCACCGCGACACACGTCATAAAAAATCCATCGCGCGCCGCGCTCGCTATCTATACAGTCACTTCAACGTTCCTGGCGGCATCGCATCTCTATGCAATCATCCCACTCGCGACCCAGTATCTCACCGGCCTCATGCTCCTTCCACAAAAAACCAAAAAAACATGGCATATCCTTCATGGCGGTTTGATACTCGCCGTCGCCGCATGGTTCTTCTTTTCATATTACGCAAAATTGCCCGATCTGGTCGGAAATAGTTGGTTTACGCGCGTGATTCCAGGAATCGGCTGGCCGTTCTCCATTTTTTCCTCGCTCTTCGTCCTTCCGGGCACTCTTCACACGCTGCTCTTTTTTGCAATCACCGCAATTACCTTGACGCTGATCCTCATCGGTATCGCCTTCGTGTTTAAACGGAATGAACAACATCTCATATCCTCAATCATGCTGATGCTACTCGGCCTTGCGCTTGCCTCGCTCATAGGTCCAGCGAAAATAAAATATTTTATTTTCATACTGCCCGCAACCGCGTTTCTCATCGCGTGGATGCTCGCGGAAACACCTATGCGATGGCGCCATGTGACGTTCGTTATCGTCACCATCGCCGCCATTGCCAGCACCACGCTCTTTATCCGCACGTTTCGTTTTAGCTGGGATCGCGTGGCGCGCGTAGCCACTGAAGAATCAGGTATTGCAATCATCATTCCGTGGGCGGTCAACTATCTACCTTTTTCGTATTATTATCATGGCGAAAATCCAGTTGGCGTCATACGATCACCCGGCATGGATGTGGTGACGATATCAACACTTCTCGCGTCAAACTGGAAATGGGAATTGCCGCAAGAACATATTGAAAAAGAACTCGCGCGCATTGTACCGGAAGACGGCGCGCTTCTTGTTGTACAAAGCGACCCCTATGTTTTTGGCGTGCAAGAATGGCTGGAGGCGCATGGCTGGAGGCGCGATGAACCACAAACCTTTGAAGCAAAAAATTCTTTTGACGCGCTTCACTCCGTGCGTGTGGAACGCTACAAGAAATAGTGTGCCTCTGGGGCAAAGCACTCGCTGGAGATCGCGCCTATAAAAACCAAACGCAGCGCTTTCGCGCCGCGTTATGACCCCTTACTGCTTTGGCTAACTTGCACTTGCCCCACCATACCATACTTCATGTGCTTCTCGTGTCGTCAGTAGCGACAACCGTATCATCTGGTCACCCTGTCGTTCAATGCGCTTGGTTCTATATCCGTGTGCTGCAAGCCAGCGTCCCATCTGCGGTGATGCCCATATCCGGGAATTTAAGATCACCATAGGACTCTCCTCTTTAGGTTTATTTATTCGGAACGAACGAATCGGAGAAGCATTCTTCAACCATCCGT
Organism: uncultured Gammaproteobacteria bacterium; assembly: GCA_964636345.1. Taxonomy (GTDB): domain Bacteria; phylum Patescibacteriota; class Patescibacteriia; order Magasanikbacterales; family JBBTXJ01; genus JBBTXJ01. Next base: position 8,601 of record CAZWRL010000012.1, read on the forward strand.
TCGAATATGCCGCGAGTGGATGGTATGGCCTTGCGGACCAGGAACCAATCCTCGTGCCATGGAATCAGGAGCTCACGACATTCGTGACAGTCAGTTGTCACTCGGCTTCATGGATCCCGCCGTGGCGGGAAGATGTCACAGACGCAGTAAGGGGATAACGCGTGCTGTCGCCGAGAGAACGCTTGCCCGAATAGGCGGAGGAACTGAACTCACTCATACAAGCAGGTATACTTGGGTTAAAAGTAAAAAGTGTAAGAGTGGTTCTAACCTCCTTTCGGCTTTTCTGACGCCCGTCGCTTCAAGTGGTAGGTGTACCGATTAGGTACGTTTAGGGTAACGGTGCAAACGCGGGTCCAAAAAAGCCTAAAGTAGGCGACAACCACTCCGTGTGGCGATAGCCAACCTTAGGCCTTCTCTCTCATCTATCTGCCCAACCATTTCTGCATAAGGCGGGCTATTCCAATAGGTAGATTAATCCTCCCACGTCTTTTAATGGCTGTCAAGATGCTTGTTGTGTATCACCTGTGTGATGACGGTGGACAGATAGTGCACAAAAACCAGCAAAAAGAGCAAACAACATCATGCCGCTATACAAAGACCAGAGATAATGATCAAATGCCACGAGCACCATAACAGGAATAAACCAAAAAATAATACGCCAATCACCAGTAGCGCGCAGGAGATACAAAATGAAGAGACCATCGGTTATAAAAAGAAGCGCCACACCCACGAGACCGTACTCCGCGAGTGCCGCGACGATGACATTATGCGGTGGCGACCACTGCCACCATGGTGCATCACTGGGTTGAACAAAAAATGTGTTCACAAATTGCGCCGGTCCAACACCAAACCACGGCGCCTGTTTCCAGGCGGCGATACCGTCTTTCACGCTCGTCACCCGTTCATCAATGGAACGTTTTTCTAAACGCGCTTCGTTACTAAAACGCGCAAGCGTGAATGGCCAAAACACCGCGAGCGTTACCACAATCGTGGCGAGTGACACGCCAAGGAAAAAACGTGTGGAACGACGAAACAAAAATAACGCGCCCGCGGTCACCACCCACGCAAGGATCGCGCCTCGTGAAAAAGAAAGCGCAAGCGCGGCGCTCAAGAGAACAACTAATCCGCCCCTCCGAGCATGCGTCACGAGAGTTACAAGACCCAACACGAGGTAACCGCCAAAAATGTTTGGATGCGGGAACGGTCCGTACGCGCGCAAAAAACGAGTGGAGCCGGTCTCAACCACCGAGGTGCCGCCATGTGCGGGAAGGTGCTCGGAAAGACCAAGCCATTTGTTGGCAGGGATATATTGCGCAATAACCTCCGCGATACCGACGATCGCGGCAATGGCGCTCCCCGCAATAAAACCCTGAAGCGCCGCCTTCCAGGGCATCCACCCGCTCATCAAAAGCGTAATCACCAGCGTTGCTTCAAGAATCCAAGTGGTGTGCTGTATACCGTTCCAAACATCGCCCGTAAAGAGTGAACGTACCACTCCATAAAGCAGTACCACTATCACACCAACGATCCACGCGCGGTTTAACGTAACGGGTCGGAATGACCATGTGCCGGTTCGCCATTTTTGCACACCATACCAGAGAGCAGAAAGCACCAAAAAACCCAGCGCTATTTCGCTTGCATAAAACGATAAACGTCCGTATTCAACATCATCCCCAAGAGGCGACAGCCGATAGATGAAGCGCGTCTGCCACGGAAGCACTACAAAGAAGAGCAGTGTTGCACCATAACGCGCGCGCTGCCAAAAAACACGCATAGATTAAGCAACTTCAGTTAGACGTTCACACCACGCCGAAGCATACCACGCGCGACGATCCTGTTCGTGAAATTTAAGCATGGTGTCGGAAATAACAACCGCGCTATTCTGGCGCGCGGAGTGTGTCCCCATGTGCCGAATTTGCCATGCGCGACTTACGCGTTCAAACATATCACCAAGCCGTCCACCGAGCAGCCACGCAAGCACGATCGCAAACGCCGACGCGCGCCCGGGAGTAAGTGGCAGCGGCTGCGGCGCTTGATACAACGCGCGATGCGCCCACTCATTTGCCTGCCAAAAATCACGCAACACCGCGCCACACGCAAAAAGCGGCAGAAGATGCGCGATCCAATAACGGAGATACGGATCATCGTCCAGTTTGACCGCGTCAAGCGCGGCGGCGCGCGGCGTCAGATAAAAACTCAAACAGATGCGATTGGCCACACGGTCACCATGCCGTCGCAGGCCGGCCATCTGCAACATCGCCGTGACGAGTAAACGGCCAAACCACAATCGCCCATCGCGAATCACCATAAAAACATCGATATCGCTTTCCTCACGCGGATGCCCCACGCTCAAACGATTGCACACGGCAACCATTGCAACAAACGGCACGTGGCGCAACAAACGCGCCGCGCGGAGGGCGCGCTTCATTTTACGCGCAATCCATTCCTGGCGCACGCGGCGTTGTTTTGGCAACTCGGGCCGATCGGCAAGAAAAAGAAAACCATCCTGTTCTGCCACGACACCACGCTCTTTCAACGTGTCAATGGCCGCCGCCAACGCAGAAAACTCAACTCGGTTCTCTCCCTCTCCCCAACTCGCGAGTTCGTAGCTGGTCAATGGATGATCAAAAACATCAAAAAAAGCTAGTGTGGAAAGTATTTCGTGTTCACGGACATTTGCCATACTGCTCTAATCTACCACAGAACCGCGTATAAAAAAACCGCCCCGATACACTGATTGGTGCGGCAGCGCTCGCCTGTATCGGATTAAATCCAATTACGGGCGGAGGAGTGCGGAATTTTCGTAGGCGAAGGCTGTTTGAGCCAGGCCGAGGCCGACGACAGATGGTGTATTGCGACTATGCGAGGAGGCCGAGGCCGGTCCCCGATATCAATCGGGGAGGCGAGTTCCTGAGCCACGAAAATTTCGCCTCCGAGCCCGCAACAAAATAGTGAGTTGCCCGAGTCGCAAATAAAACTCTTACGAAGCGTGTACTTTTTTAAACACAATAATCTGTTGCACTGCCGTGAGCACCGTGCTGACCAACCAATACAGTGCAAGACCGCCGGGAAGTTTCAAACTGATAAGCAACGTCACAACCGGCATGACATACGTCATCTGCTTGTTCATGATCGCGGCAAAATCCTCATCCTTGCCGCCCGCGCCTGCCACGGCGGCAGGCGGACGTTTTACCATGAGCATTTTTGCCTGCCAAAACTGCGCGATACCGGCCAAAACAGCAAGCGCCACGTTTGGTTTCGCAAGATCAACCCAACCGAAAAAATGTGGATCAAGCGTTCCCGGATTCTTCACAAATGAATATAATTCCGAAAAATCCGCGGTGCCGAGCCCATCACGCAGAACCCAGTAGAGCGCGAGCAAAATCGGCAACTGTACCAAAACGGGAAGACATGACGACAGTGGATTAATTTTATGCGTCTTATACAACTCCATGGTGCGCCGCGCGAGTTCCTCCTTGTTGGTGCCATACCGCTCCTTCAATTCTTTCATCTTTGGCTGCAAGGTCTGAAGGTCCTTCTGCGCACGGATAGATGAAGTCATGAGCGGATACAAGACCACCTTAACCAGGAAAGTCAACGTGATAATCGCCAGGCCAATATCAGTGCCGGGAATGAAGTTGTACAGCCCAACCAAAATATTAAAAAGTGGCTGGTACAAAATGGTATTGAAAAATTCGCCCATAGGTTATTCGGTCTTGTCGGTTGCCTCTTCCTTTGCCGCCTCTTCCGCTGCTGGCGCGGCTTCAGGAGCGCCATCCACGGCGGTTTCACTGGATTCACTTGAGAACACCTCGCCGCTTTCGCCCTCTTGCACCACATTAATCCTCCAGCCGGTAAGGGTTGCGGCCAAACGCACGTTCTGTCCGCCGCGGCCAATCGCAAGTGAAAATTGATCAGCAGTAACCCGCACGGTTGCCACTTTTTCCTCCTCGTTCAATTCAACCGCGTGCACTTTGGCAGGTGAAAGCGCGTGCGCAAGATAGATCTTTGGATCCGTATCAAAAGCGATAATATCAATCTTTTCACCGCCCAATTCATCAATAATAACCTGAATGCGGCTACCGCGTTGGCCGATGCAGGAACCGATGGGGTCAATATTTTCATCGTCGGTTGCCACCGCCACTTTGCTCCGCACGCCCGCCTCGCGCGCAATACCCTGAATTTTTACCACGCCTGATGCCACTTCCGGAATTTCCGCCTCAAAAATACGCGCGACAAACGCGGTATGACTGCGAGATAATATAATTTCAGGACCGCGGGTACCCTGCGCCACGGAAACCACATACACTTTGATGCGGTGGCCCGGCACATAATATTCATTTTGAATTTGTTCTTGTGGCGGAATGATGCCGGAAATTTTTCCAAAATCAACCAACACTCCGCGCGCTTCCCGGCGCTGCACCGTGCCCGCAATAATTTCACCTTCTTTGGTTTTAAAATCATCAAAAATAGTGGAGCGTTCCGCTTCACGCAATTTCTGAATGATAACCTGTTTCGCGGTCTGGGCTGCCATGCGACCGAATGCCGCCGGCACTTCAAGCGGCAATTTCAACACATCACCCACAACAGCGCCCGCTTGCGCGGCCTCCGCGTCTTGTAACATCATTTCATTCTTGGGATTAAAACGAGGCGGCTCCTCTTCCGCAAACGCTTCACCCTTTGCTTCCGCGTCCACTTTACGCGTGAGATACTCCTGAAAAAACGCTTCCTGCGCCTCAACGTCCACGTCAGGCACCACGGTTTTTTCATCCCATACCTGCATATCACCGGTTTCCGGATCAAAATTCACCTGCACGTTCTGCAGTTTATTGCCAAAATCCTTGCGATACGCCGCCCCAAGCGCCACTTGGATGGTCTCCAAAACGGCCTCGGCGGTCAAACCCTTATCCTCGCAAATAAATTGAATTGCTTTAGTTATTTCAGACATAGCTATTAAAAAACCAGCTTTTTATTAAGCTGGATATGCTCCGAGTATAGCATACCCCCCTCGCGTCTGTCAAGTGAAACAATTCCGATAATGCCGCACACGCGCGGTTGCCTCACCCGGCCGACCCAGAACCACCACGCAATCAAATTGACACGACGCATCGGCGAGACCGCGTTCGGAGCAAAAGCGCCGCGCCGCTCGGATAAAGCGATGACGCTTTCCACCGGCCACTGATTCAATCGCGCCATATCCTTCACCCGTCCGCGTCTTCACTTCAATAAAATAGAGGATGCCGCCGGCCGCCGCCACAATATCCAACTCACCGTCGCGATACCGCACGCCGCGCGCAATGACGTGAAACCCATGTTTCTCAAGATAGCGCGCCGCAACCGTCTCGCCCCAGCGCCCAATGACGCCACGCGATACCTTATCCGTGTTTTTGTTTTGGTAAGTAGCGTTCACGAAACGCCTCCTCCTCTGCTTGCCGAGATAACGCCGGCGCGCGCCGCTGTGCATGGCGCATCACCGTGAAAAACCACCACACCGCAACAATAAACCATACCGCGAGCCAAAACCGACGGTTAAAAATAAGGACACGCTCATAGCGGGCAAAGAAAAGCACCCAGCCGAGAATTCCCATCGTCCACGCCAAACGCGCAAACCGCCGCCACACGCCGCGCGTAATACCGTCGCGCGCGTTCTTTGTGCGATACCACGCAAAAAATGCTCCTACCACCACGAGACCAAAAATAACGCCCATAATCAAAAGAGCGGTGTTTGAAGGCGATGGCGGCGCGTCAAACCAATAGGAGCTAGAAAATAAATTACCAAATGACATACGTTATGTGTGACTCAAAATAATACCGTAATGATGGTTGCCGCATGACACCATTCCTTGCGCGCCAAGCGAACTGACCTCCTGCGCCGCGCGGACGATTATCTCTGGCGGCACCGGGAGCGCGGGCGCGAGCGGATGCGCGCTGTGACCCCAATCAACAACCAGTATTTTTCCATCCGACGCCAAAAGCCGATCGCACTCACGGAGCGCCGCAGGAATATCTGACAGTTCTGATACTACATTAACCAGAAAGATGCGGTCAAGTGAGCCAATGGGAATACCGGTGCCCCCATATTGTTCAATGTCTGACCAGATGGTTTCAATGGGCGTGGGTGGCGCGCGCATCACACCGGCGCGCGCAATGATCGGCAACACCTCCGGCCGCACATCCACCGCATACACCTGTCCCTCTTCACCTACCAAATATGCCGCATGATGCGCCAGCCATCCGTGCGAACCGCATCCCATATCCGCAACCCGCATCCCGGGCGCAATACCAACATGAGCGCACAAGAGTTCCGGCGAAAGAAGTGACGCGGTCTGCATCATATTAGTGCACAAAAATCTTTTTTAACACGTTGCCCCCCAGTGATTCAAACTGTCCGGTTATGGCGAGAAGCGATAGAAAAATAACCATGAGTCCCAGTAATTTATATCCCGCGCGCGAACCGCCCGATGACGCGAGGTGCTCCTCCGCCCAATCAATGCGACCCAGTTGCCGTAAAAACCATTCGGTTTTAATAACAAGCGCGATGCCCAGTAAAAAACCAAGCGCGCCAAGAATATACTGTCTCATATGGATAGTATATCATGCGTGTCCGATGAAACCAAAAAGTCCCCCGACCAATCAGGGGACTTTTTGTTGCTTACCGGCGCTGAACTTAAAGCCCAAACGCGCGCGCGGGCAATGTTATCACCGCGTAGAGCAAACTTCCCAGTCGTCTGAAGAATCCGCTTGCCGTTGGTGTTGTTGTATAACAGCTGCTTGGACACCCATTCGTCCAACTGCAACCATTCGGGCACTTTGCGCTATCACACATTGCGGTTCCGGGCTTGTTGAAGCCGTTATCCGTGCACAAGCTGGGCTGACAAGCGGTGGGACAACCGCCCGTGCCATAGGTGCATCCATTGGGGCAGGTGGTGTAGTTACATGAGTAGCTTCCTGTTCCTGAATTGTAACCGTTTGATGGACAGGTTGTGCTTGCCTTACAGCCGGTTGCACATCCAGTGCTAGTAAACTCGCAACCACTGTTACAGGCACTAGAACTACAGGCCCATAATACGCTGGTATTCCCGTTGAAACTATTAGGCGTGCACGATGCCGAGCCGCCGCAATCCGTCGGACAACTTGAGGGTGTTTCACCACTATCACAGACATAATTGCCACAAGTGCTAGTACTGCCTGCTATACACCCAGCCGGACATCCCGAGGCATCATAGGTGCATCCATTCGTACAATTGGAATAACTGCAGGTGACACTGCTGGTGTAGTTGTTATACATGGTTGAAGGACAGACACCCACACCACCGCCGCAATCTCCCGGACAGCTTGAGGCAGTTTCACCGCTCCCGCAGACATGGTCGCCACAAGTGTTCGTGGTAGAAGGATTGCAGTAATCAGCACAACTGCTATTGACCGGATAGTGGCAGCCGCTCTTGCAATATATTGAGTCACAAGCCCACGCAACACTACTGTTGCCGTTGTAGATATTGGGCGCACAGGTGCCTGATATGCCACAGTCACTGGGGCACGACGTACTTTCACCAGTGCTGCATATCTTATCGCCGCACGTACTAGTGCTGGATTTACAACTTGTCGCGCAACCCTTCGGATCATAATTACAACCGGTCTTACAATAGGTACTATCACAGGCCCAAGCCGCCGTTGTGTTGCCGCTAAAGGTGGTTGCTACACAGGTGTTGCTCGCCGTCCAGCACGTGGTGGGACAACCCGCGGTATCATAGTTACACCCTCCCGTACAGGTGGTGCTGTAACAGGTCTTGGATCCTGACGTGTAGTTATTAGCAATCGTGGAAGGACAACTTGCTGTGCCACCACAATCGCCGGAACAGCTTGTGGATGTTTCATTGCTTTGGCAAATCTTATCGCCGCAATAACCAGTGGTACTACTTTGGCAACCCGTGGGGCAACCACTCGCATCCCATTGACACCATGTGTTGCCACCGCTTGTTCCCGAAGGACATGCTGAACAAGATGCTGGATTGCTACAGGTAATACCGTCCTTCACGCAGGATTTGGTTGCGGTATCATAGTGCCAACCGGTCATGTTCTTACATTGATCACCGGCTGCCATACACGTGGTAGGGCAACCCTTGGTATCCAT
>CAZWRL010000012.1:16831-24464 GCA_964636345.1 uncultured Gammaproteobacteria bacterium
CCACAATCGCCGGAACAACTGGTGGAACTCTCATTGCTTTGGCAAATTTTATCGCCACAATACCCGCTGGTGCTGGAATAGCAACTTGCGGGGCACCCCTTGTCATCATAGTTACAACCGCTGGGACACTTGGTGTAATTACAACTACTGGCGCCGGAACCGCTGTTATAACCGTTATCAGAACACGTCGTTGGTGTGTAATAACTTACACACTTCTTTTGCGTGTTATCGTACCATTGATTCTCCGGACATGAAGGCGAACAGCCCGTTGCGCAACCTTTGCCATCAAAGAGACAGTAACTATTGCCACTGCCACTGCCCGCGGTGGTGGTGCCGCCGCACGTTGGATTACAGGTAGATTTACACGAAGGATCGGTCGCGGATACACACGAGTAACTTGCCTCATCCCACTTCCAACCGGTTGGACAATAATTATCACGGCACGAACGCAGGTATTCATCATAATATTGACCCGCGGCGCATCCTTTCAAGGTGTTATACTCCTGCTGCGTGGCGCATTTCGCAATATCCTGGCGATACATGGAACCAGCCGGACATGTTGGAGAACAACTGGTAGCGCATCCATTAGTAAACACACAGTAGCTACCGGTCTTCCAATCGCATGTTGGATCGCAGTAGGTCTTACACGAGGAACTACCGGTACAGGTTCTTGTGGCGCTATCCCATGTTTGACCAGTTGGACATGACGGCGATGTAGTCAAACAACCACTTGGACACCCGTTAAAGTCAAAACTGCAACCGTTCGGACAGGCGGAATAGTCACACGAGAAGCCGCCGCTTGAATTGTATTTATTCACCGGACATGATTTCACGGGTTCAACCTTGGGCGGACAAGGACCTTGCGATTTAATCGCAACACCCGATTGTTTTGCGTAACACGCGTTAGAATACGTTGCGTTATCAGTGCCGCACACCGGCGCGTATTCTTGCGTACAATATTCAACAGGACGTGCCACCTCACACCGTTTGGTAGCCGGATTCCACACCTCATTAGACACATAACATGGGGAGTAAATGGGCGTGTTGTCTGTCCAATTAGCGACACACGCGCCAGATGCATCTCGCGTAAATCCAGCAGGACATTCATTACCAATAACCGTCACCGTGTTTTTCACACATATTGCGCGCCCTGCGTCCCAGTAAGAACCCATGCCACAATCATGCCATTCTGCCTTACAACGCTGATCATAGAAGTCATAATACTGACCAGTGGCACACTGCTGAACATTGGTCTGTATACATTCCCGCCTGCCTTCATCCCAACGGAATCCGGAACCACAATAGACGTTCCGTGATGGATACGGATACACAGCAGGCCCTCCGGGACCCGTCGGTGGTGGCCCAATAAAGGCCTGGTCAAGTTCGCACGATGCGGATCGGTCATTCCAGTGCATACCGTATGAACAGGTCTGAATGGTGGAAACGCGATAATACGGATCCGTAACACAGGCATTTCTCGCAAAATCCCAATACTGGCCTGCAGCGCATGATTGCGCCACGGTGACTGTGGTTCGTGTGACGTTTTCCGGAGTGACACATGCCCGCTTACCCCCATCCCAATAAGACGGATAATGACACACTTGCACCACCGGCCCGGTAATAAATCCTTTACACATGGTTGCAGCCGGATTGCTCAAACAATACTGCTGACAAGATTCCGGCGTATCACACAAATTCACAAACGGATTTGTTGCCTGGTTTGAACGCGCCTTGTCCAGCTCAATCCGCCGTTGTTCACGCGTCAAATCATCTGCCAACCGTTCTTTTTGATGGCGCGCGTTTTGCTCCATAAATTGAAGCTGAATTTGTTGACACGTTGCATCGCACCACGGGTCATTCTTCATGCGCTCCTCAAAAATCTTTTGTTGTTCGCTAAAGCGCTCATCTGCGCGGCCATACGCATCATTAATCTTTTGCTCCCATAATGCTTTCCGTTTATCAAAAGCATCGGGCGCGAGCGTGTTGATCTCCTCCCAAAACTTATCCTCTGCTTTTTTATCAACCCGCGCGGTTTGGTGGTACAGTTCCCGCTCGCGATAATCAAGCGCAGAGCGCGCTATCTCACGCTCCTTTTCCGCTTTCACCTGCTCCATCTTACGCACCTTAAACTGCATGGTTTCTTGAAACTGCGCGTCGTTCTCTCTAATCTGATTAATCACGGCCGGCGGCGCGGTAAAGAACCGTTCTTGAAATTTTTCAAAGTCCGCTGGATCATCAACCGTCTTCATGAACTCCTTAAACTTATCCGCGTTGCGCTTCGTCAACCGGTCCGTAAATTGCTTTTCAAAATTAAACGATTGAAAAACCGCAAGATCATTTGGATCAAGGGTTGCCACGCGATCCATAAATTTATCTCCCTCACGACGGAACTGGTTCTCAAACTGACGCCGCATGTCCTTTCCTATTTGATCCAAGAAAGCTGTTTGCGATACGCCGGAACCGCTATCTTGCTTTAACACCACCACGAGTGAAAATGTTTTAGGCGTGGGATTATTCAGCAATTCACGAGAAAGCCGCTGATACTGCGCGGTCTCGTCGTTCGCCGCCGCTTCCGCAAAAGTTTTCTTAAACTCCTCCACGGATTTCTGATGCGCTTCCGTCATCTGCCTTAACTCTTCTGAACCCGCCTTCATACGAGATTTCAATTCATCAAGCGCCACCAAATCCGCCACGTCAATGGAGTTAAGCCTATCAAGTATTTGCTGCTGGACCCGCGGATCTTCAACCGTTTGCAATTTTTTCTCAAACTTGCGCGCCACAATTTCCTTTGCCTCTTCCAACTTACTCAAAATATCCGTCGGGACGGTTGGCGATGCTTTTATGTCATTCAAAAGCGCGAGTAATTTGGTCTCATCAGATGCCGCTTGTTCAACATACAGTTTCAATTTCTCCGCACGCACCACCGGCGGCAGCTCCTTCACGCGCACCTCAAACTTCTCCATGGTATTTTTCCGAGCCAATTCAATGGCGCCCTTCACGTTCTCCGGCACCACGCTTTGCATGGTCTTCAGCACTTCCAAATTTTTTAAATCCTTAAATTCCGATCCTGACTGTCGATCCATAACATTGGTGATACGCACCCCGATATTCTGTGGAGAATCCTCCACAGCTACCAACATGTCCGTCAAACCTGTGATGGTATCTGCTTTTGCCTCATCAACAGTGGTTAACACTCCTTCAAGCCGACGACCAACCGCCGTACCCGTCACGGTCGCGTCTTCTTTTGTTTGGAGCGCTGCTTTTGCAATCACGTCAAGCACTTTTTGGTGTTTTAATTGCTTATCGGCTACCTCATTTAACAGCCGGTCAATCGTCTCCGGCTGTCCCGCCTTCGCTGCCTTAAGCGCACTAGCAGTGTCATTCACCTCATCAACCTTATCTCTAAAATCATCAATGGCGCCCCGAATAATCCCCGGATCAACATTTCCAATCCCTTTTAATTCAATTAACTGCTTACATTCCGAAAGCTGCTGGTTAGCATGCTGTAACTTGAGTTCGGCGTCACGCACCGGATCAAACGTGAACGCCTCCTGCACCCCACGACCAAACCGTTTGAAGAAATGGAACGGGCTGTCCGGCAACACCGTTGCCGGCACCGTGCCTAAATCCTCGTGCGTGATGGTTTCATCACGCGTTACTTCCGCAAGAATAGCCGGAGCGGGCGCTGCCGCCGCATCGGGCGCGGGCGCAACGGTCTGCGCGGAAACCGGCACCACGGCTGTGAGAAAGAAAAAAGTAGCAATGATGATGCTACTTGCGAATAATAATCTCCCGTACCGTGTGGTACACAACGCTCGTGTGAGCGCAAAAGACCCGGTGTGCATAATCCTCCACTTACCAACGTCGTGGGAACGTTGGATGAATAAAAATAATAAATATGACGAAACATCCGCAGGTGGTTGACGTATATAGTATACAACAGATGCAACATAAAAATCTGTGGATAACTAAACAAAAAAGTCCCGATTGATATCGAGACGATACGTATATTCTCACCTTATGCCGACAACTTCACCTCAACCCACGGCTTGTCCGTGGCGCCGCGGGAATACAGTCGCACATAGGATGTGGTCTTTTCGCTACGCAAGCTGTGACCCAAGAGGTATTGCGCGCGCTTGAGTTCCGGAAACACGCGTTCGTTAATCGCAATGCTCAAAAAACGATACAGATCCGATCCCACCTTGAATGATACACGCTCAACGAGTACGTGCTCCAAAATTTCTATGAGCTCGCTGACTTGTTCGTCCCGCGCCTCACCCGTATCCTTGGCGAAACGAGCAAAGAATTTATCCATTTCTTCTTTTGCCTCGGCGGCAAGCGCCGAGTCAATGCGGGTGATATGGCTCACGAGCGCCACCACGCGACGCAAACCATCGGAACTGGTGAGCGTTACTTGGCTCCGCAGCTTTCCATCCGGATCAACAAGGAGTTGATACACGTTCGCCGTAAGAAATTCATTGCGATTGGCAAGCGCCTGAACCACCGTCTCATTCAAGGAAAACACCTGATGCACGATTTCGTCAGTACGCGCATTCTCGCGCCGAAGTCGCTCCAAAAGAACCGCAAGCTCCGTCTCTTGATGATGGAGCTCTTCCTCCGTGCGACGAATCGCTTCACGCTCGGCGTCACGCTCATTCGTGAGCCGCACGGTCTCTTCCGGCCACTCCAGGATGATCTCGCGGATCCGCGCCGCCTTCTTGGTGGCGACGTTCTTCAGACCCGCCAAATCCTGGGTCGCCTTCATGAACCGATGGTACCGCTTGGTCCACTTCTCACGCGCGCGCTTCTCATGCTCCTGGAGCGCACCGAGCGTCTTCTTGGTGCGATTGATCGCACGCTCCAACAGCCCCGCCTCCTTCTTACTCATGACCTTTCCCTCCTGTATCAGTGAGGCCACGCTATCACAGGTAAAAACGAATGTCAACCCCTTAATAATTCTTCGGCGTCTCTAATCATTGCGTTTGCCACCGGTGAAGCCCCGGCGCCAGGACCAGCACAGAGATAGATCCCTCCAGAACCGTCCTCACCCTCAACGGTCAAAACGGCATTATTAACCCACGTAGCTGCATTACACAAACGAGCAATCAGAGGGTTATCGGTTCGCTTGAATCCGCCGCTGATTACCCACCCCTCTCGATGATGAGTAAACGCGATGATGTCGCTGTCTTTCTTTTTAAAATTTTCCTCCCGTTCAAAAGAAACGACAAATCTCCTCGTCATAGCCTCGGTGATTGCCTGCCTGACCATTTCTTCGGTGAGCACAACGTCACTATCTTTCGCACGGAGAATAGTTTGCGGACGAAAACAAAGATTAAACAGAATTGACGTTTTCTTGGTGACATCGGGACCCGCTTCGCCCAGGATAATTTTAATGGGATCTTTTTCGCCGGGTTCCGCGTAGCCCAATCTTTTTACCTCCTCAACAATGTGTCCAAGAGGGTTGCCCATCTTTAAATCATCCCAAATATAATTCATGGTGCTATTGATGATGGCGTGCACTTCTCGTATCCCTGAAAAAAACCTGCCCTGAAGAAAATGGATCATTTTTGACCCTCCGCCAACGGTAGCGCTGTAACCAATACGATGAAGCGATGGCTGAAGCTCGGCAAAATAATTAGCAAGCGCTCCTTTCTCGCAGGTAACAACTGGTATGCTCTTTTCTGTTAAGGCAGTGATATAGGTACTTGCTGTTTTGCCATCATCAAATGTTGGTATGGCCAAAAAAACAACAGCAACACCATGACAATACTGAAGCCAGTTTTCGTTTTTATCTTTCGGGACATCTATGCTACCGACGAAAACGTATTCGCTCGTGACAATAAAAACTACTTCCCATCCATTTTCTAAAAGTTTTTCATGTAACTTTTTTCCGATGTTTCCAAATCCTATGATTCCTGCTTTTTTCATTTTTTTGTTTTCTCCTTTGGTGGACGCTGAGGGATTCGAACCCCCGGCCTACTCGGTGTAAGCGAGTCGCTCTAACCAACTGAGCTAAGCGTCCAAGTTATTGCAGAATACCAAAAAAGACGCCGAAAGTCAAGGCCACAGAAGCCAAACTGTCGCGCGGAGCAGTCAATTCCGAACAAGTTAGTTTTGGTGCTGTAATTATACACTTTGCTCGAACTTTTTTCGAGCGGAAACTGGACTAATGCGGACTCGGTTTTGCGAAAACTATTTTTTGGGGAAAGGATTTCGCAAAACACTCGGCTAATCTTTTTTGAATTCGGATGTCGCAAGCGGAGGAGAAGGGGTTTGGGGAGGAATCCTCCGCTTGCTCCGCTGTTTTCTTTTGGGGAAATTCGGGCGGGATTAAATTAACTTTCTTCGGTAAAAAAATTTCCGTATCTCCTCGACCAAGATAATTGATGAGGCAATTGGAATAATAATAAGCCATTCCGAAAGCGAAAGTGGTGTGGTGCGCAGGATGTTCTGCAGAAATGGCGTATAGAGCGCGGCAAATTGTAGAAATATGACTATCGCTGTGGCGCCGACCAGAAACTTATTGGAAAATGGATTCATTTGGAAAATGGATTTGCTTTCGGATCTGCAATTCCAAGCATTGAACCATTGGAACACTGCAAGCGTTGTGAGTGAAATTGTCAAAGCTTTGGTAAGGTCAGTTTCAAAGTATCCTTCGAAAAGATAGAGTGTTCCAATGGCCATCGGTAATGCCATCAAAAACATCCTTTGCGCCATAAGTCCATCCACAATCCATTTTTTAGGTCGCTCAAATTTTCCTTGCATGAGTCCTGTTTCTTTTGGCTCCATAGCGAGAGCAACATCAAGAAAACCATCAGTAACAAAATTCAGCCAGATGATTTGGGCGGCGAGAAGGGGTAGCGGGTATCCTAAAACAAGCGCACCCGTGATGACCAACACCTCGCCCGCACTCGTGGAAAAAAGATACAGAATAACTTTTTTAATTGTCTTATAAATTCCTCTGCCCTCTTCGGCGGCTGAAACTATACTTGCAAAGTTGTCGTCAAGAAGCACGATGTCCGATGCTTCCTTTGCCACCTCGGTTCCAATTTTCCCCATTGCCACACCAAGGTCTGCGGCAACAAGAGACGGCGCGTCATTCACGCCGTCTCCGGTCATGGCTACGATTTCCCCTCGTTTGCGATAAGCCCGAATGATGCGAAGTTTGTGATCCGGCGTAACCCGGGCAAAGACACTTGTGTGAGCGAGTTTTTCGGCCAGCTTATTATCGGACATTTTATCAATTTCTTCCCCAGTAAGGACACTGTCGCCTTCACACCAAATATCCGTCTCTTTCGCGATTGCCTGCGCCGTGAGACGATGATCACCCGTAATCATTACCACGCGCATATCTGCCGCTCGCACTCTTTGCATTGCTTCTTTAACTTCGGGACGAAGCGCGTCACTCATACCAAAAAAACCAACAAAAGTGAGCGATGGTATCGCATTCTCATCAACGCTCCGCTCAGTATCCGGATTTATGGCATAGGCAACTACCCGAAAACCTCCCTGGGCAAGATTATGGAAAACTGATTCTAATTCTTTTTTCTTTTCTCCGTTCAGAGTTTCGGTTTCATTTTTGTGCCAGATATTTTTACAAAGTTCAAGCACTTTCTCCGGTGCGCCAACGATA
>CAZWRL010000013.1:0-20827 GCA_964636345.1 uncultured Gammaproteobacteria bacterium
TCGCTCGCCCCGCCTTCGGCATGTGGAGGTGCGTTAGAAATTACACACACCCACCAGGTTACGAATTGAACTAATTACCATCTTTAAATAACACTATGTCGGAAAAACTAACTCCGCGAGCCGAGACCGAGCAAAAAAGATTAACTGTCTTTACTCTAGAGTTACGTGGTTTGCGTCCGGAACAGCAGGACGTTGCAGATATAAAACATTGGAGAATCAAAAACGAAAAGGTTTGCGTAGCTGTGGTGGCTGATGGACATGGTCGCAAAGGAAAAGAAGCGGCGTCCATTGCTCGAGATGTGATACTTCATGGCATTGAATCAGCAACCAAGATTGATGGTGACTGGCTAAGAGGCAGATTCCTCGCGGCCCATGAAAAAATATCTCGTGATGCCAAAGCATCTGGCGCGACAGTCAGCGTTACCTTTATTCACGGAGAAAAATTGTATGTTGCGTATGTGGGCGATAGCGAGGTTCGTATCGCGAAAAAAGACGGGCATCTGGAAACGCTTGCCATTCCGCATAAGTACGGTCTTAACAAGGCAGAGACCAGAAGGCTGGATGACTCAGGGGCAAGTATTTACCAAAAACGCATTTTTGCTCCAACAGGAACATTGGAACCAACGAGAACTCTCGGAGACGAAGAATTTGAACCCCACGTGCTTCATGTGCCACAAATAATTGAAAAGAAACTGCTTCCGGAAGATAAATTTCTTATCACTGCAACCGACGGTTTTTGGAATGTAGCAACAAAGAATTCTTCCAAAAGGAGAAAAGTGGAAAAAATTTTAGCTGATGCAAAAAATATTGAAGAGGCGGAAAGAGGCATTAAGGAGTTTCTTAACACACAAAAGCTTCACGATAATACAACACTGGTGGTTTTTGGTCTTCAATAATTACTGCGCTTGCCGTGACAATTATCGCTGCGCCAGCCGCGCTGGTATTTTTCTAACCGCCACGATACAAAACAACAAACCGCCAAGCAAACCCATGAACAAATCCTTCATGGTGTCAACAATGCCTGTTTGATAAGACGATCCAAAAAAGTAATCGTGAAGAAATTCGTAAAACTCCCACACCACTGCCGCAAGCGCAACCGTCGCGAGAATCATAAAAACTTTAACCAACGCGCTTTTCACCATCACCGTATTCTTTTTTCCCAAGAGCCCAAGCGTGTGTGAGGCGACGTAGGCGATACTCAAACCGCCAAGCGCGTGCATGGGGACGTCAATGGGAAAAGACCAAAATGCGGCGTTCGCAAAATTAAGCAACAGATAATTCAGGAGATACACCAAAAAAGGAAACATCAGCAATTTAGTGAGAGTGCGGATGGATACAGCGGAAGTAGACATAATTTTTATTACTATACCATACCCCTTTTTTATTTGCCATTGTTTTGTTAGGATGTAAATATGTCATACTTCATCGCCATCGCAGGAAACATCGGTGTGGGGAAATCCACGCTCACCGAACGGCTCGGAAAAAAACTCGGCTGGGAAATTTATCTTGAACCCACCGCGGAAAATCCGTATCTCGCGGATTTTTACCAAGACATGCAACGCTGGGGTTTCCATTCGCAAGTATTTTTTTTGACCCATCGCTTGGAACAGCATTTGGAATTGTTGCAATCAAAAAATACCGCGGTGCAGGATCGCAGTGTCTATGAAAACGCGGAGGTGTTCGCGCGCAATTTGTATGAGAAAGATTTACTGTCCGAACGCGATTGGGCAACGTACAATCTGATTTATCAAAATTTGATTAACGTCCTGCCACCGCCGCATTTGATTGTCTATTTGCGAGCGAGCGTGCCAACGCTTTTGCATCGCATTGAACGGCGCGGACGCGAGTATGAAAAACGCATCCCAAAATATTATCTTGCGGAACTGAATCAATTGTATGACCGATGGGCGGCGAGTTTTACCGTTGCGCCGGTACTGACCGTTGATACTGATCGCATCAATTTTGTTGAAGACGAAGCCGCACTTGAAGCGCTCACGGAAACGATTACCAATCGGCTTCCTATTCAACAATTGCCAATCTTTCACCGTCCGCGCGTTGCCGCTTGACACAGGAGAGACCACCCGCTACACTTTCCACACAGAACGGAGGGTCCATGCGCGTCATCATATTGGGTTCTGGAACGTGCGCGTCCGGCATTCCGGGCATTCCGGATCGTCAGCCGCCCGCGTTTCTGGTTGAATGGGATGAGGATGGTATGACACAGCGCGTGCTCTTTGATTGTAGCGAGGGCGTCCGCTTCCGACTTGAAGCGGCGGGAGTGAGCTACACGGACATTCGGCACGTTGCCATCTCCCACACCCATCCGGATCACTGCGCCATTTTCCATTTTTGCCAATCGCTCTTCTGCAAAGGACTGTTTGGTGGCGAAGCGTTCTGGAGTCCGGAACTTTCTGTCTACTGTCCCAATACGCTGGCACGGAACTTCAAACGAATGTGGGCATTTTATACTCCTGAAACGCCGGTCTTCCCCTTTCCAACCATCCGGCTGGTACGCATGTCTTCCCGTGTTAGGCCGATGCGAATTGGGTCGGCAAAACTATTCGCGAAACCGGTGTATCACGGATTTGGCAAGGTAGACGCGCTCGCGTTTCGCCTGGAAACACCAAGCGGCACCTTTGTCTACTCGGGTGACACGGGCGAGTGCCAGAGCATTTACACCATCGCGCATAGCGCAGACATATTTGTCTGCGAAGCATCGGCGCTCGTTGGCGACGAAAAAACTCCCCGGCAGTACGGCCATCTCAATCCGCGCCTTGCCGGTGACATTGCGCGAGAGGCGGGTGTCAAACGACTGGTGTTCTTTCACTACACCGGCCTCGATTCCGATAAAGAAATCATCGCTGACTGCCGCCGCGGCGGCTATACGGGCTACGCGGTGGTTGGCAAAGATAGACAGCTCATTGCCGCAGGATTGCCATAAATCCGCAACACATGTTGCGGTTTTTTTTATCAAACGGTACTATACAATCCTATGATAAAAATCGGCCAACAGGTTCCGGACCTCACCCTTGAGGCCTTGTATGAGAACGACACCAAAAAAATCCGCCTTGCGGACTGGCGCGGACGGTGGGTCGTTCTGGTGTTCTATCCGGCGGACTTTACGTTTGTCTGTCCAACGGAACTTGCTGAACTTGCGGATCACCACGAACAATTCCGCGCGCTTGGTGCCGAGGTGGCCAGCGTCAGCACCGATACCGCTTTTGTGCACAAAGCATGGCATGATCAATCCCCCGCCATTGCAAAAATTCGCTTCCCCATGATTGCCGATCCAACCGGCAACCTATGCCGTGAATTTGGCACCTATATTGATGAAAGGGGGCTGTCGCTTCGCGGTAGCTTTATTATTGATCCCGATGGTATACTGAAGGCATACGAGATGCACGACAATAGCATCGGCCGGAGCGCGAAAGAATTACTGCGCAAACTGCAGGCGGCTATTTATGTGCGAGAACACGACGGCGAAGTATGCCCCGCAAGCTGGGAACCGGGCAAGAGCACGCTACGCCCCGGATTGGATTTAGTGGGAAAGATTTAGGTAATAATAAAAATAGTATGAACCAAGATTTAGCCCAAATTGTTATACACTATGCGACAAAACCCCATAAAGAATTGAATGCATTGCTGTTAAGTAAATCAAAAGACAATTTAATTTCGACTCTCACGGATTTACTAACCGCATATATTAATGATAAAAATTCCTCCAGCTTAAGAGAATTTATAACTGTTGTTCTCTCTGATTATCAGCACAATCCAAAAAAATTGGGTTATAATGGTTTTAAACAGAACTCTGCAATCGGAGGGAGGCCAATTGCTTGCGAGGCAAAACCAAAAAATATTCAAACTGGTAATTACGAGCAAAGAAAGACTAAACCAAAATTAAATGGTGAGGGCGGCTTTAATGACTACACCATTGAACGATTAAAGAAAGATACCAGAGAAAATTTAAACATTCTCTCTAGCGGATTTATAGATGGCGAGTTGCAATACATTTTGGAATTTCCTTTTAGTATTGTTTACAAACGATTAAAAAAGCAGATCCCCAAAAAAAGAACCGTTGGCACGTACACAAGAATGGCTTCTTTTAATTTTAGCCATTATAAAAACGGCTCAAAAATAAAAATCGTTTATTTGAATAAACAAGCCATCAAAAAAAATAAGAAATATTTCAATAAAAACTTGTATTCTTTTTTAGAGAAACACAAATAATGAAAAAATATATAAACAAAATAATACCGGGAGATGCTCTTGGTGTTTTAAAAAAAATCGACGATAATTTTGTTGATTTAGGAATTACCTCGCCACCGTATAATAAAGGAGGGAAACATAAAGGTTGGCTGGTGAACAATGTTACCTACAACATAGCGAGTGATAATATACCGGAGGGGGTTTATCAAGAGCAACAGATTAAGGTATTAGATGAAATTTTTAGAGTTACAAAACCAGGTGGCTCATTTTTCTATAATCACAAAACAAGATGGACGCGGGGCATAATGCTGCATCCTATAGCATGGATTCAAAAGACAAAATGGACAATGAGACAGGAAATAATTTGGGACAGAATAATCGCGGCAAATATCAGAGGTTGGCGATTTTGGCAAATTGATGAAAGAATTTACTGGCTTTACAAGCCGATTGACAACAACAAAATCGGAGAGGAATTAAAATCTAGACACGCACTATTAACATCAATTTGGCGATTTCCGCCAGAAAGAAAAAACGGGCACCCGGCTCCATTTCCATTAGTTTTACCAACACGAATAATTTATTCTATTTTAGATGGTAAGAAGGGAATAATTTTAGATCCTTATGTTGGTAGCGGAACAACCTGTTTAGCCGCAAAATTACTAGGATCAAATTATATTGGTATAGATATTTCAAGAGAATACGCAAAAGACGCGGAAACTAGATTAAAAAATTATTTAAACTATAAAAAAATAGTTGACGATGAAACGGCCAAACATATTGTAGAAAAAACATTTGCAGATAGAAAAAATAGTAATGGAAACACCGGAAAATACAGAAATGGAAAGTTGCCATCTCAATCATCATTTTTATAATTACCAAAATTAATAATAACTAGTATATGTCGTACGAACCAAAAAATTACGACCGCTTGCTTGGCACGCCGGGCTTCAGCGATCAGATGCTCAAAAATCACTTCACGCTCTATCAGGGATATGTTACGAATACCAACACCCTGCATACCACCATGCACGAGCTGATTGTCGCGGGAAAGATAGCATCCCCGGAATATTCGGAAATCAAACGCCGTTTCGGATGGGAATTTAACGGCATGCGCCTTCACGAATTGTATTTTGACGGCATGACCGCTTCTCCCAAGCCGCTGACAGACACGTCCGCTTTACACGGCAAACTCGTGGAGCAATTTGGCAGTGTTGAAAAATGGAAAGCAATATTTACCCGCGTGGGCTCCATGCGCGGAATCGGCTGGGCAATGCTCTGCAGTGATCCTGTTTCCGGACACCTGTTCAATATATGGATCAATGAGCACGATGTTGGACATCTTGCCACCACAACCACTCTCTTGGTCATGGACATGTGGGAACACGCGTTCATGATTGATTACGGCTTGAAAAAAGCGGATTATGTGGAGGCGTTTATAAAAGCGATTGATTGGAACGTTGTTGCCGGTCGTTTGGGCTAATTTTTATCTATGAACATCGTTTCCTATCTTTCCCGTTATCTCCTCGCCGCTATTTTTGCGGTTGAGCTTGGGTATAAACTGGCTGATTGGAACGGCTGGGTTGCGCAATTTGGCTCACTCACACCCTTCCCGCTCCCAAGCGGTCTTATGACGCTTGGCGCGTTTGCGCTTCCGGTTGCTGAAGGACTGGTGGTACTTTCACTCGTCATTGGCAAAGAAAAATTCATCACAGGCCTCGTTGCCATGGCGCTTCTTCTGTCAATTATGGTTGCGCTACAACGCATGACGATTGGCGCGGGCGCATACCACGGAGTGGCTATGGTAGTGCGCGGATTCTTGCAAGATCAACACACCTGGATGATGCTTGCGGCCGGGTATGTAGTGACGGAAGGGTGGAAAGAAATGCAAAAACGACGAGGATGACAAAAAGAGCCCTGATAAATCGGGACTCCTTTTGTCATTTCACTTCATCAATCGCGGCTTGCACTGATGAAGCGGGAACCGCGCCCGGCAACGTGCGGCTGCCGTTTGGCCCCACCACAAAATTACCCGGTGTTCCTTGCACGCCCGCTGACTGACCTTCTTGCAGATCCTTATTTACCTTACCGGTAAACGTGCCAGCATCACGGCACTTCTTGAACTTATCAATATTAACCCCGGCCGTACGCACGTAATTTTCTATATCAGAATCACTATGCGCGCCGCCTTTCGCAAATGCCGCGTCAGTAAACTTCCAAAATGCATCATTGCCACCTAAATCAGCAACACATTCTGACGCTTCAGCCGTGGGCTGGGCGGTGGGGTGAAACGAAAGCGGAAAGTGGCGAAACACCCACCGTACATCTTTATTGCTTGCAAGCACATCAACCATCGTCTCGTGAAAATTCTTACAGAACGGACATTCATAATCAGAGTATTCAACAATCGTGACTTTTGCATCTTTCGGCCCGCGAATATGTTCACCCTTTGTCACCTCTTTCAGCGAACCGGCTGGCGGAGCGGACGGCTGATCCGAGGGATCACCAAAATCACGCCTCGCCGCAAACGGCGCCGCGCTGGTGTCGCCACTTAGGCCACCCTTCAACACAATGCCAAGCAGAATAAAGAAACCAATGGTGCAGAGTACCAGTATCCCCACCGCAAGTCCTCCAAGAAATGCTGACTTTGTGGAAAATCCACTGTGCGAAAATTCGTTCATAGCATGAAAAATGAATTAAACAAATGATTAATTACTTTTTTGTTTTGTGCGCATCCGTCATGTCGCCGCGACGCTCGTCAGCCGCTTCGGTTAAAAAATCAACAGCGCTCGCGAGCGTATCAACCTTATCGCGCATAAAATCCAACGCCTCCGAGATGCCGCGCAAACGTTCGCGCATTTCATGTATGACATCATTGGCATTCCGCAGTATCACCGCCATCGAATAAATCATCCAACACAAAAAAATGGTGAGCCAGAGCGCACTAAACGCAAGCACAATGTAGAGAAGATCTTTACTTGATTGAAGCATGGGAGCATTCAAGCGCCGATCGTTCGGCTGCCGAGTGGTAGTAGTGTACCAAAAGGACGCTGTGGATAACAAGACCCTTAACGCACACTGCCTCCCAGCTTTTTAATGGCGCCCGCCACACCTTTTTGTTCACGCAGAACTTCCTCGGTAGTCAGTGTGCGCCCTGCCTGCGCGAATGTCACATGGAACGCCATGCTTTTTTTACCTGCCGGTATAGTTCTGCCCTCAAACACATCAAACAATTCCACCCCAACTACCCGCGCGCTCCCCTTTTCTAGAGCGGAAACAATCGCCTCATGCGTCACCGCGCGATCAATAACAAAAGCGATATCACGCTCCACCGCGGGATGCGATGAAAGCGTTTCATAACGAACACGCGGTTTTATAACCTCCGCCAGCGCGGTCAGATTGAGACCAACCATACCAACACGTTCCGAAATACCAAACGCGCGCGCGCGACCCGGATGTAATTCCGTAATCCACCCGACATTCGTTCCATCAACCACCGCCGCGGCTGTCCTACCCGGATGCGCCCATGCGTGCGAAAGCGCCGTCTTTTTCAGGCGCCACTCATTATTGCTTTCACGCGCAAGCGCCTCAACCAACCGACGCGCCTCGGCAAATGGTTGCGCACCACCTTTTAGAGCGATCGCCGCGGTCACCCAGGTATCTTGCCCGGGCAGATGCTGATTACTCCGCGCATCCGCGTGCGGTCCGGCTGCGTCAGCGCTAAAAACCTTACCCACCTCAAATATCCGCACTGCATCGCGCGTGTGCAATGCTTGTTCAACGCGCACGAGCACATTCGGCACCAATGTCGTGCGTAAATATCTATCATCAATAGGGTTTTCAATCTCAATGCGCTTCCCTGTCTCACCCAAAAGGAGCGCGGCGCGTTCGTTAACAAATGCATAGCGCACCACCTCGGAACAACCAAGTTCGCGCACTAAAATGCCGCGCACCTGCCGCCCTAACGCGCGCACCGGATCCACCGGCGGCGGCGCCACATTCATCTGGGGCAACATCGGCTCCACCTTTTCATAACCGTACACGCGGCCAATTTCTTCAATCAAATCTTCAGGGAGCGTCACATCGCGCGTGGCGCGCCAGGTTGGGACAGAAACACGCAATTTTTTTCCGGCCGCGCGCACATGAAAACCGAGTTGCTCCAATATACCACGCATTTTTTGCGCCGATATCGCCGCGCCTAACACTTGCTGTACCTTTTCTACGGAAAGATCAATCGTACCGGCTGGCGTCTTCCACACGCCAACATCAGCAACCGGCGACGCCACAGAAACATCCGGCGAAACCGTTCGCAAAAGCTCAACCGCGCGCGCGAGCGCAAGACCGGTCAGGGTTGGATCAAGCGATTTTTCAAATCGCGCGCTTGATTCTGTCCGCGTGCCAAGCTGTTTTGCGGTAGCGCGCACGGATGCAGGATTAAAATTCGCGCTTTCAAATAAAATAGTTTCCGTTTGGTCAGTCACCGCGCTCGCTGCACCGCCAATGACGCCGGCAATCGCAAGCGCGTGCTTTTCATCCGCAATCACCAGCATCTCCGGTGTTAATGAATACGTCACCCCGTCAAGAGCCAACATTTTTTCGCCGCGCTTTGCCGGCCGTATGTGTACTGCGAGTACATCATTCATCTTTTCCCCTGAGCGAGCGGAGCGAGTCGAAGGGCCGATGAATGTTGCAACATCAAACGCGTGCATGGGCTGGCCAAATTCCAACATCACCCAATGAGTAACATCAACCACATTATTGATGGGTCGAATACCGCACGCGCGGAGTCGCCTCTGCATCCATTCAGGCGATGGCGCCACGCGCACATTTTCCACCACCACCGCCTGATAGCGCGGACATAATTTTGCCACTTCAATGCGCACTTTGAGCGACCATGGCTGACCTGCGGAAAGCGACGCCGGCTCGGGCGCCGCGAATGGTTTTTCATAGAGCGCGGCCACTTCACGCGCAAAACCAAGATGACCCCACAAATCCGGCCGATGATTAATCGCTTTGTTATCCACTTCAAACAATGCGTCATCGGCCACTAACGCCGCGGCAAGCGGCGTACCCGGCTCCGCATCACTGACACCTAAATCCATAATCTCCCGCTCCGCTTCCCCGCCGAGCGCAAGTCCGAGTTCTTCCGCCGCGCAAATCATACCAAATGATTTTTTACCGCGAATCTCAACCGGCGCAAGTGTCATCGCTTCCTCGCCATGCCACCTCACCCGCGCGCCAATGCGCGCAAAGGCGCACTTCATGCCCTTACGCACATTGGTCCCGCCGCACACCACCTGATATTTTTTTTTGCCATCTGAAACGGTGCAAAGTTTGAGTTTATCGGCATTGGGATGTGGTTTTACTTCAACCACGCGGCCTACCACCACGTTATCCAAAAATTCATCCTGCCGCCAGTATTTATCTATCTCCGCCGTGTGCATAACCAAACGCTCCGCAATTTCTTGCGGATCAATATCACTCGGCAATTTAACGAATTGTCGGAGCCAATTGAGGGAGATGATCATGCGCTAAAACTGTTCAATAAACCGCACATCGCTTTCATTAAAATGCCGAATGTCTTCAATGCCGTATTTCAACATCGCCAAACGCTCAATGCCAGTGCCGAACGCAAAACCGGTGTATTTTTTGGGATCAATGCCACCAGTTTCCAGCACGCGCGGGTGCACCATGCCGGCGCCCAGCAGTTCCATCCAGCCATTTTGTTTGCACGCGCGACAACCGGCGCCGGTACACATGGTGCAGGACACATCAATTTCAACACCGGGTTCCACAAACGGAAAATAACTGGGACGCAAACGTATCTTCACCTCGGCACCCAATATTTTTTTCAACATCACCAAAAGTGTTCCTTTTAAATGCGCAAGTGAAATGCCTTCATCAATCACCAGTCCCTCAATTTGACGAAAGGTATGTTCATGCGACGCGTCCGTTGCCTCGTGGCGAAACACACGGCCAATCACCACCGTACGGAGTGGCGCGCCGTACTGTTGCATCGCGCGCACCTGCACCGGCGAGGTGTGCGTGCGCATAACCCAATCCGGGTGGCCTTTGATATAAAACGTATCCTGAATATCGCGCGCCGGATGGCCGGGCGGGATATTGAGCGCTTCAAAATTATAATAATCGCTCTCAAGTTCCGGCCCATCAAGCACCATAAAACCCATAGACGTAAACACATCCGTAAGCTCCTGCTCCACAAGCGTAATGGGATGATAATGCCCGGACTCATGACGCGGCAGGGCGGGCGCGGTTACGTCAATCGCCTCATTGTCTGCCAATTTTTCATTTGCTGCCTCACCGAGCGCGCGTTCTTTGTCGGCAAATAATTTTTCAACATCCACCTTGATGCGGTTCACCGCGGCGCCAAATGTTTTGCGCTGCGCCCCGTCCTGTTTGGTAATATCCCGCATGAGCATGGCAATAACGCCGCTCCGTCCTAAAAATTCCACGCGCGCTTTTTCCAAATCGGCGAACGAAGAAATACCGCGCAGTGCCGCGCGGGCTTCATTTACCACTCTATCTCTGTCCTGTGACATACTTAAAATAATCGGCTGATGTCTCGTACTGTCACTATCATAACAAGAAACAGCAGTAATGCGAAGGCGGCCGCGTGGAGCGCGCGCTCCACACCTTTGGGCACGGTTTTGCCGCGGCGTATTTTTTCTATCGCGACAAACAACAGCCGTCCGCCATCAAGCGCGGGAATCGGTACAATGTTCACGAGCGCCAAGTTGAGTGAAAGAACGGCCGTAAATTGCAGCAAATAGGAGAAGCCAAGCCGCGCCGCCTGACCGGTCATCACCGCGATGCCCACCGGACCCGAGAGTTGATCTGCGACGGGCACGCCACGAAAGGCATTGGCGATAATCGTTCCGAACGCGCGAAGAATTTCCACAAAAAACGTGCCCGTTGCAATAATGCCCTCCGGAATCGCGCGATACCACGACAGACGAACAAGCGCGGTATCAGCGAGCGCTACGCCAATCCCCGGCCTCCCAATTTCAGTAATCACGGTTGGCGTCATCACCAACGATGTCATGGTGGCGCCACGACGCACATCAAGTTGCACATCGCCAGCACGCGACGCAGCGCTCAAATGCTCAAATGCTTCTTTTTGATTAGCAACCGGCTCACCATTGACATTCACCACAATGTCGCCGATCAAAACACCGGCCGCGCTCGCCGGACCGCCTGACAACACTTCAATAATCTCCGTTTTTTGATTAAATACTTGCGCGCCGCTCGGCAATTCTCCACCGAGAATAGCCGGAATGCCTACCATAAATCCAACGGAAAGTAAGACGGCGGCGAGTGCCGCATTCATAAGCACACCCGCGCTTAAAATAAGCGCACGCACCCATGGTTTTTTATGCGCGAAACTGTCGCGGTCATCTTTGTGCTGTCCCTCCTCGCCTTTAATTTTCACAAATCCGCCGAGCGGAAGGCTGTTAATGGAATACACGGTGGCCGGAAATTCATGATACGGCGCGTGTTTTGCTTCCGGCGGTTCGTCCGCGCGATGGTCATGCGACAATAATTTCTGTGATTGCCGGGGGCCAAGCGCCACAAACTTTTTGGTTTCCGGATCGCGATAGATGCCGAAGAGCCGCGGCGGAAATCCAAAACCAAATTCATCAACGCGCACCCCAGCCCGCCGCGCCACAAAAAAATGCCCAGCTTCGTGCACCAGCACCAGAAGCGCAAGAACGGCGATAAAAACAATGAGGGTGATCATGGATAGTGATTAAGTCGGTATGCCTCTTTATGATGTGCAATATGAAGAACGAACAAAACAATCAATTGCCCCTCTCTCGTAACCGTAAAAACAACTCTATAGTCACCTATCCGAAAACGATATAAATCGCTCTGCATTCCAACCAACCGCTGCGCATGCATCAAAGGATTTTCACTCAAACGATATTGCCGCAACTTGCCAACAATACGATGTGCAACACTATCATCAAGCCGCCGCAAATCTCGCACAGCCCGTTCGGCATAACGAATAACGAAACGCATATCGTTACAAACCGAACATTTTTTCCACTTCTTCGTGACTGTATACCCGCCCGGCTTTAATGTCTTCTTCGGCCTCCCGAAGACTCAAAAGAAACCCCTCTACCAGAGCGTCCTTCTTTGAAAGCGGACGAAGCTCGAAGATTGGCTCATTTTTACGCAACAAGACGAGACGTTCTCTCTTTTTAAGAGAACGATTAGCGATCTTCGCCATGTTTTGTCTAAATTCTTTCAGGCCAACAAATCGGGTAGTCATATGATAATAATTTAGGTATACCTTAAGTGTACACTTGCTTTTACAGAGCTGTCAAATTACAAACGTTTCACCCATTTGGTGAACACATCTCCACGCTCAAATTCATTCATAATCGGAAGCCATGAAAGGCCGGGCGAGAGCAAAACCACATCGCCGCGCTTTGCGTTTTCGGAAGCGATGCGGACGGCCGCGCGCATATTCTCTACGGCGATTCCTTTTGGCAAATCCTTATTCGCATTGCCGGGAAGCAAAATAATCGCCTTCGCGCGCGCGCGAATTTCTTTGGCGAATTGCAGAAGCGATAATCCTTTTGAATTACCGCCGGTAATCAGCACTATTTTTTTCGCGGGGAACGACTTTAATCCGGCAATGGCGCCTTCTGGCGTGGTGGCAGTAGTATCATTGATGTACTGCACGCCGCGCACCGTGCGCACCAGTTCCAAACGATACGGCACGCCGCGGAATTTTTTAACCGCGCGACGAATGGCCGCGTTTGAAATACCATACGCTTTTGCGGCGCATACGGCGGCAAGGAGATTATAGATATTGTGCTCGCCGGGGAGTTTGAGGTCCGATACTTCACAGACAACCTCTTTTTTTTCTTGGCAAAACACCACTGTCCCGCCTTCAATATAACATCCGTGGCGTAATTTCCGCCGTAATGAAAACCGTAATTCCGTGCCTTTGCTTGACGGCGCCAACTTTTTCAACAGCGCGTCATCATCATTGATAATTAAAAAATCTCCGCGCTTTTGATACCGATAAATATTTTTTTTGTCCGCAAAATATTTTTGGAGCGACGAATACGCGTTTAAATGGTCAGGATATAAATTGGTAAGCGCCGCGATGTGCGGCGATTGTTTGATGCTGTCAAAATTGTGAAGAAGAAAACTGGAGAGTTCAAGAATAAGGGGAAAACTAATGTTCGCTCGGGATGACGAGAAAAGCTCAAGCGGCGAGCGCCCCACATTACCGCCGAGCCACGCGCGCGGGCGCTCTTCGGCAATCATCGCGTGAACCAAATGCGCGGTGGTTGTTTTGCCGCGCGTGCCCGTGACGCCAATACTATCTTCTGCCGAACCACGCAACCGTAAAAAAAGCGTTACATCATTGTCAATCGGGATGCCGTGTTTTTTTGCGATAGTCAGAAATGGATTATCCGCGCGCACGCCCGGATTTCGGATGACCCAATCGGTCTTGATAAAATCCTCTTCCTGATGCCCGCCCAGATGCCACACAATATTTTTATATCGCGAAAGCGCGCGCACATTTTTCGCGAGATGTTCTTTGGTTTTGACATCCGTGATAATCAATTTTTTACATCGCGGCGCCAAAAACTTCGCGGCAGACACACCGCTTCCCTTTTCATAGCCCCCAAGACCCATGAGGGTAATAATTTTATCCTTAAACATACTGTTCAATAATGGCACGCGCCTCTTGCACTTTCTCATCAACTACCCCCCTGTTCACTCCCTCAACCGCCAACCGCACTTTTGGCTCTGTATTTGAAGCGCGCACATTTGCCCACCAGTCCGGATATTCAATGGTCAATCCATCAAGCCACGACAAACACGCGTCATTATATGTGTCCGCGAGCGCGTCCACCACCGCCTTCGTATCCTTCACCGTAAAATTAATCTCGCCGGAATGCGCGTAGGTGCAATAGGGCGCGGCCATTTCAGAGACCTTTTTTCCAGCGCGCGCAATTTCTTCCAGCATTTTTACTGCCGACAGCATCGGGATTTCAAAAAACCCTTCGTGATACCAAAAAAACAGATGACCCGATGATTCACCGGCGAATTTCGCGCCCTCGCGAATAGCGTGCTCTTTTATTAACGAATGCCCCACACGCGTTACTATGGGTACGCCACCCGCGGCCGCGATGCGTTCCGGCGTGATTCGTCCGGGACGAATGTCATAACAAATCTTTGCGCCAGGATGCAGACGCAAAATATTTTCCGCCAAAAGCGCGCGCACCACTGACGGCGGAACGCGCGCGCCGGTTTCGTCAAAAAAGAAAATGCGGTCGCCGTCGCCATCCGTCGCGATGCCGAAATCCGCGCATTCTGCCACAACGCGCTCCGCAACCGCGCGCACATTATCATCTTTTAACGGATCCGCTTCATGCGCCGGAAACGTGCCATCAAGTTCAAAATTCATTTTCACGAGTTCACACGGAATTTTTGCGAACAATGCCTCAAGATACTGCGCGCCCATCGCGTTTGCGGCATCGGCAACAATTTTTAATTTTGGAAGTTTGCCGATATCGGTTTGTGCAATGACCCAATCGGTTTCGGTTTGCAAAATGCCGTCTATTTTTTCTATTGTACTGGATTCCGGATCGCAGCCTGCCCCGGACAAGGATCCGGGGTCCGGAATGACATCATTGCTCGCAATGACATTAGATCCCGCAACTCGTCCCGCAGGGCGGGACTCGCTCGGGATGACACGTGCGGCGCACCTATCCCGAATGCGATACATCCCCGTCTCACCACTCACCGGAACCGCGTTCGCGCGCACCAACTTGAATCCATTATATTCCTTTGAATTGTGCGATGCGGAAACCATGATGCCGCCGTCGGCGCCGAGGTGCGTTACGGCAAAATAAAATGTTGGGGTGGACACCAAACCAACAGTAAGCACGCGCGCTCCGACGCCGGTCATGCCGCGTACCAGCGCCTCATGGAGCGCCGGCGACGACAGCCGCATATCCCGCCCCACCACAAGCGTCAACGGACGCTCCGCGTGCAACTCATCGCTCAAAAATTGCGCAAAAACCGCCCCCAGCGTCTCTGCAAGCGCCGGTGTAACTTCCGTATCCGCAATGCCGCGGATATCGTAGGCCTTAAAAATGTGTGATGGAAAATCCATAAAAATAT
This sequence comes from uncultured Gammaproteobacteria bacterium, assembly GCA_964636345.1. Classification (GTDB taxonomy): domain Bacteria; phylum Patescibacteriota; class Patescibacteriia; order Magasanikbacterales; family JBBTXJ01; genus JBBTXJ01. Next base: position 15,376 of record CAZWRL010000013.1, read on the forward strand.
AGCGGGCGGAGGCAGGCGGATTTTTCGAAGGCGAAGGCTGTTTGAGCCAGGCCGAGGCCGACGACAGATGGTGTACTGCGACTATGCGAGGAGGCCGAGGCCGGTTCCCCGACGTTAGTCGGGAAAGGCGAGTTCCTGAGCCAAGAAAAATTCGCTGCCGAGCCCGTAACAAAAATAGTTGACACAACACATCTTGACAGTATATAGTGAAGATAGTCAAGAAGCAAATAATTTGACGCCGATGCAACCTTGGGAAATTTTGGACAAATTCACCGGCCACCTGCGCGATGTTTTAGCGCGCGCCATTGCGCTTGCAACCGAAGTTGGCTCGCCAACGGTGGCGCCTGTGCATCTCCTGTATAGTTTGAGTATGCAACAGGGATCCGTGGCGCATGAAATATTGCATCGTGAAAAAATAACCACCGATGCCATTCAAACATACATGTTAGCGATGCCGCGCGAAGCCGCCGCGCCATCGCCAGAAAATACACCGAACCGCTCGACCGTGGCCGTCATGCCCGAACTCAACGCGGAAGCAAAACAGGCGTTGGAACGCGCCATGATCACCGCGCATGATTATGAACATACGCACGTCGGCACGGAACATCTCCTGTCCGGCCTCCTATCCGTGAAAGATACGACCGTCAAGATTCTCCTTGATGAACTCCGCGTCACACCCAAACGGATTCGCAGTCATCTGGACAGCATGTTACAAAGTATTTCTCGTTTTCCGCATTTGGATGACGCGGAAACGCTTGAAGAAGATTTACACGACGAAACCGCCATCGTGCGGAAAGAAGAAACCAAACAAAAAACACAAAAAAAGGAGCGCAAGATGTTGGAATATTTTGCGCGCGACCTCACGGATCCCGCGGTGCAAAAAACCATTGATCCGGTGGTGGGACGCGCGGAAGAAATTGAACGCCTGATGCATATCCTGGCGCGCCGCACCAAAAATAATCCGGTTTTAGTGGGCGATGCCGGCGTGGGTAAAACCGCCATTGTGGAAGGATTCGCCAAAAAAATACTGGATGGCGACGTACCTGACGCCCTGCTTGGCAAACGGGTTTATGCGCTGGATATGGGCCTCGTCATCGCGGGCACCATTTATCGCGGTGAATTTGAAGCGCGTCTCAAACAAATTATTGACGAAGTATCCCATGACCCGGACACGATTCTTTTTATTGACGAACTCCACACGTTGGTTGGCACCGGTTCAACGCAGGGCTCCATGGACGCGGCCAATATCTTAAAACCAGCGCTGGCGCGCGGCCATATTCACTGCATCGGCGCCACCACCATGGAAGAATATAAAAAATACATTGAGTCAGATCCGGCTCTGGAACGACGATTCCAACCGGTGACCGTGGAAGAACCAACGCCAGAAAAAACGCGCGCCATTCTCCTCGGCGTGAAACCGCACTATGAACGCTTTCACGGCGTAACCATCACGCGCGGCGCCATCGCGGCCGCCGTGGAATTAGCGCATCGTTTTATTCACACGTCGCGTCTGCCGGATAAAGCGATTGATCTCTTGGACGAAGCCGCCGCCGGCGCCAAGGTGCGCGCGCGCGGAAGTGATCCCCTGCGCAAATTGCATGAACTGCGCCGACACATTGACGAATTGCGCCAGAAAAAAGAAGATGCGGTCTATCACGAACAGTTTGATCGCGCGCTTTCTTTAAAACAGGAAGAACAAACGAGCGTCCGAGAATACAACGCGCACAAGCGCCGCGTGAATGAAAACAAACAGAAAAGCGAGCGGGTCTCGCGGGCTGACATCGCGCGCGTGGTGGCGCGCATCACGCACCTGCCCTTGCCGCACCTCTTAGCGCGCGGCCAGCATCTGTATGCGGATCTCGCGCAAAAAATCACGACGCGCGTTATCGGCCAAGAAAACGCGGCGGCTACCGTGGCAGAACGTTTACAAATTGCGGCGGGCGGTCTTGGTGATCCGCGGCGCCCCCTTGCGTCATTTCTGTTTGTGGGTCCGCCGGGCGTGGGAAAAACCGAAATGGCGCGGGTGCTCGCGCGCGTGCTCTATCCCACCGGTGATACACCAGCGCTCTTGCGGCTTGACATGAGTGAATTCGCGGAAGGATACGGGGTGAGCAAACTGTTGGGCGCGCCGGCCGGGTATGTTGGCTATCGCGAGGCAACGCCCATTTTAGAAAAACTTAAATACCAGCCGCACAGCGTGGTTCTCTTTGATAACATTGATAAAGCGCATCGCGACGTGATGAATATCCTGCTCCAAATTTTAGAAGAAGGGCAATTAACAAACGCCACGGGGAAAATAATCTCCTTTCGCGAGTCCATCGTTATTCTCACGCTTGCCGCTGAAAAACGTTTGTTTGACAACGACGGTATTGGATTTATGGGGTCGCCAAAAACATCCGCGGAGACCACCGCGCTCACCATCCATCTCAAAGAAATTCTTGGAGAAGAATTGCTCTCTCGTCTTGACGCGGTGATTCCGTTTGGTGCGCTGTCAAAAGAACATCTTGCGGCTATTATTAAACTGCATTTTGAAGAACTGAACGGGCGACTGCGCGCTGAAGGACGCCATCTCACCGTAACCGATGGCGCGCTACTCCACTTGGTGAACATGCTTGTCGTAGAACATGGCGCCCGCGATGTGGCGCGCGTGGTTGATCGTGAGTTAACAGCAACACTTTCACGCTCTCTGATGCAAAACGCCGGTACGGAACTGACCGCACGTGTAGAACAGGGCGCTCTTGTGATACAATAGTGTTGTATGCCATCGGTTGGCGCACAACTTGATAACGCACGCAATCGCGCGGCTCTTTCACCTTCCTTTAAAGAAGGAGGTGTTAGTATCATGGCCAACCCAACCGACATGCCACAATATGGCGGCGAAGATACGGAAGAAGAAATGGGCGAAGAAAGCGTGGGCGGTGGCTATGGTTATAACGCGTTTGCGGGCGATGAGGCGGAAGACGATACCGACGGACAATTTGAAGATGAGGGCGATACTGGTGATGAAGAAGATGATGGCACGGCAGAACAACAACGTGGTATACTACAAGCGGCCGGAGCGCAAGCGGCGGCAAGCGGCGCCGCGAAAAAATTAGATCCGATGGATAATCTCAAGTTTGTTACGCTTGACTGGTGGATCTGGATTCTTTTTACACCAAAAGGATGGGTATCCTATTTGAAGCCGGATAGTTACATTAATCCAACGGAAACCATCATCCGCCTCACGATCTTAAAAGTGTCTTTTTTGACTGGACTCGTGCTCGGTATCGCGTTCCTCACCATTGTGATTGTGCACGCCACCGCGGACATTAATCCGGCATTCAGAATTCTCAAATTCTGGATAGACGTTTTTTCTTGAGTACCCACTCACCATGAGCGAAAAAACAAAAAAAATTTTGCTCATCACCGGCTTCGCGCTGGCCGTGATTGGCATTGGCGTATTAATTTGGCTCGTGTTCTTTAAAAAAGAAGCGCCGCCAATGGCTGCAGAAGCAGAGCGCGCGCTCCTGCCGCAAAGCGGCGCGCTTCCGGCGCGGAAACTTGCGGAGGAACGCGCGGCGCGCGGCGCTGAAGCATTACCGGTCTCACGGGTTGCCGCGGGCGGCATCACCCAAACGGACGTACTGAATATGAGCGGGAGCGTTGCGCCAACCATCAGCGGCGATGGTAAAAGCGTGGCATTCTTGAACGCAAACGACGGTAAGTTTTATCGCATTGGTCCTGACGGCAAACCAATCACCATGTCTGATCGTCAATTTTTTGGCGTAGAAAAAGTGGCATGGTCGCCGGACAAAAATAAAACGATTCTTGAATTTCCGGACGGTTCAAACGTCTACTTTGATTTTGAACAACAAAAACAGGTCACACTTCCCAAGCATTGGGAAAAATTTGATTTCGCGTCAAAAGGAAGCGATATGGCTGCCTTAAGTATTGGAAATGGCGCGGAAAACCAATGGCTCATCACCTCAAACCCCAATGGCACCGGCGCAACGGCCGTTGAACCGCTTGGCAACAACGCGGATAAAGTGCAGGTCTCGTACGCGCCCAATAATCAAACCATCGCATTTTCAAATACCGGTGAGCCGGTAGGTGGCGAACGTCAAAGTATTCTTCTGATTGGCAAAAATGGCGAAAATCTGCCCGCGCTGATTGTTGATGGCAGTAATTTTCAACCAAAATGGTCGCCATCCGGCGCGCGACTGCTATATAGCACCACTCATAGTTCTGACCAATGGAATCCGCACCTCTGGATTGTCAACGGTCAGGGCGACGCGATCGGTAGCGGCAAAAAAGATCTCGCGGTAATCACCTGGGCGGAGAAATGCACGTTTGCGGACGAAAGTATTCTTTACTGCGCGGTGCCAGATCGTCTGGAGCCGGGCACTGGCTTAGAACCATCGCTGGCCAATTTTATTCCGGATACCGTGTATAAAATAGACACGCGCACCGGCGTAAAATCTGTGGTAGGGAAACCACAAACACCGGTCAGTATTGGAAATATTGCCGTTGACGCGGATCAATCATCGCTCATTTTTACCGATCAATCAACCGGCGCTCTGCATAAAATGCGCCTGCGCTAACATTCTATGCGATCACGTGTCACCCGTGCCTATTTCACCGCTCTGCTCTCCGCGACTTTTTTCTTGTTGCCGGCGCCCATATTGGCAGGCAACGCGCCGATCGGCGAGCACTGCTCCACCGATTCTGATTGCGCAACCGGGGAGTGCGAAGACAGCGATCTTGAAATTGCTAATGATAATTTTTGTGTATGTGAAACGGGTGGCGACGGTGTGGAACAATGCGCCGCAGTGTATAAGACACAACCGGGTGAAGTGTGGACCTGTGAAGATGGCGACGATGCGTCAGCGGATGTTAATTACTGTTCAAGCAATCAACGGGGTAGAAAAACCGTAATCACGGTTAATAAAAAACAGATCGGCGCGGTCTGTGAAGATAATGATGAATGTCTTTCGGGTGATTGCGAATCAAGCAACCAAAAAACATCACTCTGTGTTTGCGCGTTAGATAAACACTGTGGTGAAACCTACGGAACTAACGATGGCGAGATATGGACCTGTCAAGACGGTACCGGCGTATCCAAGGATCTTCATTTCTGCGCAAGCAATCAACGCGGCAATCAAATCATTGATATCCAGGCAAGCATTGCGGCGACAGACGCAGGCAACGTGTCATTTAATGATAATGCCAAACCGTTCGCGCTCGTCAAACCAACATTACAAATTCCACTCCCTGATCTTGAATTTGAAGACGCGACTGAAGCGGTGGACGAAAAAGGTAACATCGCATTTACGGTCAATTGGATCGCGCAATATTTCAAAGCCATTTATTTATATCTTCTTGGGTTGGTTGGGCTTATTGCCGTCATCGTCTTTATCCACGCGGGTCTTGAATATATGACATCCGGCGGCAATAGCGCCGGGATCAAAGCGGC
>CAZWRL010000014.1:0-19945 GCA_964636345.1 uncultured Gammaproteobacteria bacterium
ACACATTGGCCTCGCGTCCGAGCTTTTCCAAACTATGCGCGTCAGAATTTGAAATGAGCGTGATGTTGTCCAGCGCGGATAATCGCCGATTCATCAACGGATCGCTTGAGAGTCCTGTTTCAATGGCGCGAATGTGCGGCGTTAATTCTTCAAAACATTCCTCCAGCGTATCGTAACCGGATTTTGATCCAAACACCGCAAACCACGGCGTCCACGCGTGCGCCGGCACCATCATAAACGCCGAATCAATATCTAATATCATGCGCAATAATGCTTTGGCGGATACTCCGAGTATTGGACGCCCATCGGATCGTATGTTGCACCCGCGCGCTTCAAGCGCCGTGTTTAATTTTTCAACCGCCGCAAGCGATGGCGCAAAAACACACAGATGTAATCGCCGCACCGCATCGCGATGCGTATAGATGCACGCAAGTTCTGTGGTTAACATGAATTTTGTTTTACTGGAACCATCGCGTAAAACAAAAATACCGGGCGTTTCCTCCCGCAACAATTCTTTTATTGACGCACACCACGCAGGATGCGTAAAATCTCCCGTTCCCACTACATCAATACCTTTGCGTTCACACGCTTTCCCAATCAGTGGCAACGTTAAATCTTTTGAACACGCGCGTGAATAGCGTGAATGAATATGCAAATCAACAATCGTTTTCATACCGTCACAAAAACGGCTCCATCATTTCAAGCCGTTGTAATTCTTCTGCCGTATTCACTCCAAGCGCCACGCGCGGATCAACGGAAATTGTTTCAACGCGTTCGCCTTCCGCAAGCGCCATCGCCAAAATATCCGTCAGATAGTATTCGCCCTGCGCGTTATCATTGCGCAACTGTTCCAGATGCTTCCAAAGCCACTCCGCGCGATAACACGCCGCGCCGGTGTTCACTTCACCAATCTCTCGTTCCTTCACACTGGCATCCTTATATTCAACAATCCGCGCCACCGTGCCTTGTTCATTCCGCACCACGCGGCCATAACTCATAAAACCGCTTCGCCAATCCAAAAAATCCCGTACGTTCGCGCTCACAAAAGTCAAGGTATTTTCATGCGCGCGATGCGCGGTCACCAATTGTTCAATCACGGCTCGCCCTATGCGGGGCATGTCGCCATACAACACCACCACATCCGTCGCCGTTCCGGAAAGAACGCTCCGTGCCTGCATAACCGCGTGTCCGGTGCCAAGTTGTTCGCGTTGCCACACGTATGTATAATTCGGCCCAAGCGCCTGTTCCACCATCTCACCCTGATACCCAATAACAATAACCGGTGGCCACACAACCGGCGCGCCAGCCACCGCATCCAAAAGATGACGAATCAATGGTTTGCCGTGAAGCGGTTGCAAAACCTTGGGGAGCGCGTTCCCCAAATCCTTTTGTATGCGCGCGCCTCGGCCGGCCGCAACAATGATAAGCGCTACATTGTGTCCCATACCATTTTTGCCGCTCCCACAATACCCGCGTCATTGCCCAATTGCGCAGGCACAATCCGCGCATGGGTAACCATCACGGCAAACGCGCGTGCTTGAATTTCTTCCCGCATGCGTTGTTCAAATAGCGGCCACGCCGCCGCAATCGCGCCGCCAACGATCACGACATCGGGATTAAAAATATTGAGGTAATTCGCGATGGCGATACCAAGCCACTTACCCTCCTCGGCCCACAACACGCGCGCCACTTCGTTTCCCTTGCGCGCCAACTCCTCAACCTGCTTTACATTTTCAATATGAGAACCCATTTTCTCCTGTGCCGCGCGCACAATCGCCGTGCCGGACGCAAGCGCTTCAAAACATCCGTACGGCACGCCGCATCCGCACGCGGGGCCATCGCTTGCGATGGTTACATGTCCGAGTTCTGCTCCCAAACCACGACTACCCATATACAGCGATTCGTTCAAAATAAGACCGCCGCCAATACCCGCACCAATGGTCAACATCACCGCATTGTGCGCGCCAACCGCCGCGCCCTTCCACCACTCGCCCAGTACTGCCATATTCGCGTCATTGTTCATGAGCACCGATAATCCGATTTCTTTTTCTAACACTTCCTTAATGGGAAAAGGTTCTTTGAACGGCAAATTCGGCGTCACTAAAACGGTTCCGGAAAATGGATCAAGCGGCCCGGGCATACCAAGCCCAACCCCGCGAACATCAGGCGCATGCTTGGTGAGGCGACGAACCATTTCGGCTATGATCGCCACTATTTCTTCTCGCGTCTTGCTCTGCGTGGCTTCTTTCTCACGCGCGCTTATAACACCGCGATCATCAACAACGGCGCCCTTGAGCGAAGTTCCACCTAAATCTAATGCGATAATCTGTGGCATAGTACCTTAAGGATACTCAAGATGCTTGCTTTCCGCAAGATGCTGATTTTGTGCAATGTGTACTCGTTAAAACAGTTTAATCCGTGTGTCTGGTTTAAGAATAAAAAAGGGGTGAGTATGCTTATTCACCCCTCGACGACGGTGCGCCCCAACGCCTACGCCGGAACGCTACTCCTCCTCTTCTTCTTCCTCTTCACGCCCCACGAACTTGGGCAACGGCCAGTCGTCCGAATCCGACTCGTCAACAGGCGGTCGGTCCACCACGATCGAATCACCATCGTCGTCTACGACGAGGACTTCTCGGGGGTGTCCCCACCTGCGTTCGTCTTCCATCACCCTCACCCTTCCCGTTGCTGATCCTGATGATTTCATCACCTCGCAAACACCGCGCCTGCGAAGTATCACTAAACGTGCCACTCCTCATAGAGTACCATAACAATAGAAATTCTGCACCTGCGGGCGGTGAATAAAAAATTTGGCAAACAAAAACCACCCTTCCGGGTGATTCTTTATTGAGTGCAGTGTTCTCGGCACTGACCTACTCTTGCCTTGCGGCTACCATCGGCGCAGACAGGCTTAACTGCCGAGTTCGGAATGGGATCGGGTGTACCCCCGTCGCTTGAAATACCGAGAACACTGCACTCAAAAATATAACATGAGGTAAAGCACCACTCGGTGCTTCCGTGATACGCTCGACTTATTAGTACACCTCGGCTCAACGTGTTGCCACGTGTACACCTAGTGCCTATCAACCCGGTCGTCTTCCGGGAGTCTCAAACGAAGAGCAATCTTGAGGACGGCTTCGCGCTTATATGCTTTCAGCGCTTATCCGTGCCAAACGTCGCTACCCAGCAATGCCCCTGGTGGGACAACTGGTACACAAGAGGTTTGTCATTTTCGGTCCTCTCGTACTAGAAAATGGCCCCCTCACTCTTCAATGCCCGTAGCGGATAGGAGACCGACAATTTGTTACACTCTTTCTTACGAAAGAGATGGTGCGAACATTTCTGTCACACTCTGCATGTCGCCATGCAGTTCGGACTATATCTTCTCCGATTATTCGAAGTTCGACGTATAGTCTCTGAGGGTTTTACGAAATCGCTATATGAGATCGTTGCCTATAACGCCCTCCGCCGTTCATCTGATAAGCAAGATTTACAATCCTCCTTGCTCCGGACTTCTGCAAATGCTTGCCGCGTTTCATTAATTTCACGACGCGTTCAAACAAAGCAAAATCATGACGCTTTTCAGTCCGTAACAAATACTTCCGAAAAAATGGAAGTATCTTAGTAAGGAGATCCTGACGATCTCTCACAACATACACATAGGTAACATCGCGTGGATTTGCCTTGTGATTTGGTTTTACGTAACCACAGTGAAAGAATTCCACCAGTTCATCAAGCACCTTGCGACTTGATAGTCGTTGTGACACATGAAATTCCGGAATAATTTTCCATCCAGTTTTCATGCGCTCATCTGGATGAAACGCTATATGAAAACTGCCTTCACCATCAACAAACCCACTGATATACCATGCATGTGGATGATTTCGTAATCTTCCCTGCTGATGATCTGCCCTCATCACATTGTAACGTGTCATACTACCTATAGAATAACACGTAGTGTGAGATACTTCAAACTCCTACTCCTTTAGGAGTCGTCAGACTTCCCAGCATTTAGTCGAATTTAGAGACAGCACGAATCTACTGTCTTACGACGTTCTGAACCCAGCTCGCGTATCGCTTTAACCGGCGAACAGCCGGACCATTAGGACCTTCTCCAGCCCTAGGATGCGATGAGCCGACATCGAGGTGCCGAACCTGGTCGTCGATATGGACTCTTGGACCAGACTAGCCTGTTATCCCCAGGGTAACTTTTATCCGATGAGCTTCCGCCGTCCTATTTCGTACGGTCGGATCACTAACTTCCACTTTCGTGACTGCGCGACTTGTAGGTCTTGCAGTAAAGCAGGCTTATGCGTTTGCACGTCGAGCGCGATTTCCATCCGCGCCAAGCCTACCTTGGTAAACTCCTCCGTTACATTTTGGGAGGAGTCCGCCCCAGACAAACTACCCGCCAGGCGCTGTCTCGGTCTCCGGATTCACGGAGACTGATTAGAATCAACATCACAAAAGGGTGGTATTTCACTGGTGTCCCGCCTTGCGGCAAAACTCCCACCTATTCTAAACATTTGAAACGATGACCCAACGCCAAGTTGTAGTAAAGCTCCATGGGGTCTTTTCGTCCAGCTACGGGTAATCCGCATCTTCACGGATATTGCAATTTCGCCGAGTCCCTTGTTAAGACAGTCATCAGACCGTTATGCCATTCGTGCGCGTCGGAACTTACCCGACAAGGTATTTCGCTACCTTAGAACAGTTATAGTTACTGCTGGCGTTCATCCGCGCTTCAGTTGAGGGCTGCCTTCCATCTTGCGACAGAAATGACCCTCTTCCTTAACGTTCGGACACTGGCCAGGCATCGCCCCCTATACATCCTCTTGCGAGTTAGCAGGGAGCTGTGTTTTTGGTAAACAGTCGCCTGATGTCTTTAGCTGTGGCCCGATTGCTCGGGCAGGCCTTATCCCTAAGTTACGGCCGCTGTATTGCAGAGTTCCTAAACAAGGGTTCTCTCGTTCGCCTTCGTCTTCTCGACGTATCCACCTGTGTTGGTTTGCGGTACGGACCCATAATGCCGAGCGTAAATATCCTTTTCTGGGCACCGCACAAACGAGAATCAGATCCACCCGAAGGCTTCACCTTTTTCTTGCGAAACGGACATACCATAGCCCGCTCTCACCTCAGCGATGCGTCAGATACTTACAAACATTACGAGGTGCAGGAATAATAACCTGCTTGTCCATCGACTACGCCTTTCGGCCTCGCCTTAGGCCCGACTAACCCTGGGAGGATTCTCCTGGCCCAGGAAACCTTGAATTTTCGGCGCCAATGATTTTCACATTGGTTTTTGCTACTCATGCCAACATTCTCCCTTCCAAGCGCTCCACTCCATCTCGCGACGTGAGCTTCACAGCAGCTTGGAATGCTCCCCTACCACTTTAACCTTGCGGTCAAAGTTCGCAGTTTCGGTACCATATTTAGCCCCGGTACATTTTAGGCGCGAAAACTCTTGACCAGTGAGCTGTTACGCTATCTTTAAATGATGGCTGCTTCTAAGCCAACATCCTGGTTGTATGAGAATTAACACCACCTTTAACACTTAATATGGATTTAGGGACCTTAACTGGCGATCTGGGCTGTTTCCCTCAAGACCGGTGAAGCTTAGCCCCCACGGTCTGACTCTCGTGCTCTAATCGCTGGTATTCGGAGTTTGATTGAAAGCGATATCCTTGCGGACTCGACCCTCATCCAGTGCTCTACCACCAGCGGGATTACACGAGGCGAGCCCTAAAGCTCTTTCGGGGAGAACCAGCTATTACCGAGTTCGATTTGAATTTCTCTCCTATCCACAACTCATCCCCGCGTGTTGCACGGCGCGTGGGTTCGGGCCTCCTCCCAACTTATCATTGGGACTCACCCTGGTCATGGATAGCTCACCCGGTTTCGGGTCTTATGGCTGCTACATTCAAACAATCATTCTTCTGCTCATGTTGCCATAAGCAGAAAAAGAAAGTTTGGAAACGCGCTATTCACACTCGCTTTCGCTACACCTGCGTCCCGTAGGACTTAAGTAAGCAGCAGTCCATAAACTCGTTGGCTCATTCTTCAATAGGAATACCGTCACCCTTGCGGGCTCCGGCTCCTTGTAAGCATATGGTTTCAGGTCTATTTCACAAACCCTCTCGGGTCTCTTTTCACCTTTCCCTCACGGTACTTGTTCACTATCGATCATCAAACGTATTTTGCCTTGGAAGACAGTCCTCCCAATTTCCGACCAGCTTGCACGTGTCTGGCCGTACTCGAGAACAACTGCACAGTGAGTATAAACGTTTTCAACAACAGGGCTATCACCTTCTTTGGCGGGCCTTTCCAGGACCCTTAGTTTAACGTCGTACATGCCACCGCTCGCAAAAACAGGTAGCGAACGCAGTGTCTCATAACTCCCATAATGCAACGGCCTGCACCTCGTATCATGATATACCATTCAACCTAGGGCTGAATGGCAATCAGCGATACCACACTATGAGTTTGGGCTAATCCCATTTCGCTCGCCACTACTCTGGGAATAACACACGCTCCGCTAACGCTCCGCAGAAAAATTCCTGCGCAACGTTAGTGAAGTGATTATTGTTTACTTTTCCTCTGGTTACTGAGATGTTTCACTTCGCCAGGTCTTCTTCACACACCTATGTATTCAGTGAGTGATGACCCCAATTTTCATTAGGGCCGGGTTTCCCCATTCGGAAATCTCCGGATCAAAGGTTGCTTATCACCTCCCCGAAGCTTATCGCAGATTGCTACGTCCTTCATCGTCGTTTGATGTCAAGGCATCCACCATACGCTCTTCTTAAGATGCGTATCACGAAAGCACCCAACGGTGCTTCCTTAATTGATTACCTCATGTTTGAATTGTCAAAGTTCGCTCAACACGCTCTGCATTATCCAGCAAGCACAAAGCTTGTTGAGTAATGAAAACGCGTTATCAAATAAAATACCGCCCAACGGCGGCCTTCTAAAAACCCATAAAAAGGTTTAGCCGCTTGGTTGTTGTATGTTATAGCTGATTGTAGTAGTCAGTTCCATGACTGAAGTATAACATACAGAGGTCCAAGCGGATACCACATACCTGTGGATAGCCCGGTTTGGCTTCCGGGGCGTGCTCGTACGTGCAGTGTGACTGGTGCCTACTTTATATGACCTTCTAATGTTTGTCAAGTCCCCTTGTGGAAAACATGGGAGTAACAAAAAATCGGCCTTATGAGGCCGATTTTTGCCTCTTGTCATCCCGATACGCGCTTCGCGCTATCGGGATCCAAAAACTACTCCACGATGAGTGTCCCTTTCATATCCGGATGCCCAGCGCCACATTGCACGGAACATCTGAAGGAAAATGCGCCTCTTTTATCGGCGGTAAACTCAATCAGCACGGTTTCGCCCGGATTGAGTACCTTATTAATATCATAATCCGGAATCATTAAACCATGGGCAACATCAATACTGTTCACCCGCAAACGCACCAGGTCTCCCTGTTTCACGGTGATCGTGTTTGGCGAAAATGTCCACTGTGATGCGGTGATGGTAAATGACTTGGTGGTTGGAACACTAGGCGCTGGTAGCTGGGACGCCCCCGCATCCGTACCTGGGTTCAGGGGCTGGGATGGTGACGACGGCTGGTTTTGCGATGGCGCCGGCTCCTTCTTTTCGCCGGCTAACGCTTTTGGGATTGCTGATTGTTCATCCTGACGAATATCAATTTTGACGGTTCCCGAGGTTTCCGTTTTTGCTTCCTCTTTATTTTCTTCTGCAGGCGTTGCCGCCGTCTCTGGCGCCGACGTCCCTTGAGTTGCGGGTGGCGTTTCTTTGTTACATCCTGCGCCTACTAACACAAGCGCGGAGAGCACGGCACCCAAGAAGATAGGTTTATTCATATATGAATGAAGATAAATAACAAGGTTACTGTACACTGCCTTCCCGCCAGCGACAAGTGGACAAATAGCTGACTACTTTTTATACTGCAAGCAATGATCCTCATTTTTTTGCTTGGCGACCTTCTCGTCATTCTCGCGCACATCTTCTGGCGCGACGAAATTGGTTTTTTTGATATTGACAAAGAAGGCAATCTAACGTCCCTCTACACCGGCGCCAAACTATGGATTGTCGCGACACTCGCGTTGTTGCACGGCGCCATCATAACGCGCCTTCATGTGCCACGCCGAATTATCGCGGCGTGGTTACTCTTCGCGCTCGGGCTTGCGTACATCGGACTTGATGACATGATGGGTATCCATGAACGGATCGGTTTTGTGTTGAACAATATACTCGGCGCCGGCGGCTTTCACGGCGAATCCTTCAACTGGCTTTTTTATTTCGCGCCCGCCATGCTTGCGGCGCTGGTGGTGTTTGGTATTATTATTACAACGCTCTGGCGCGATAACCGCCGAGCCGCAGGGATGCTTCTTGGTGGTGTGATATTATGGATGGGAAGCTTGGATATAGAATTCTGGGGACGCGCGCTCATCACCCGGCCTACCATCCCTGTCTCGTTCTACCACAAACTTATTATTGCTGAAGAAGGATTGGAGCTCCTGGGCGCAACCCTTATCTTCGCGGCACTGTGGCACGCCACACAAAAAATAATCCGGGAGCACGTGGAGATAAAAAAGACATAAAAAAGCCCGGTGCACATGATGCTTTTGTTCTGGTGGGCAGGGAGAGAATCGAACTCTCACGGGTATTACCCCAACAGCTCCTAAGGCTGCCGCGTCTACCTAGTTCCGCCACCTGCCCATATAAAAAGAGTATAGCACTTTATCACAAACAGGCATTCTTGTCAATCTGGTATACTATATACCATGAAAAAATACTTCTTGGGGGGATTTTTATTTTCAGTCATTTTTTTAACCACTCCGCTCATCCCCGCCGTACTCGCGGCAGAAACCGCGCCGCCCACCATCGCCATCACCGAAATCGGCGCGTATGAAAAAACCGATGCCGAATGGATAGAAATCTACAATTACGGCGCCACGCCCGTTGATGTAACCGGCTGGACTTTTTGGGAAGATGGTATTAATCATCGCCTTACATTATTTCAAGGCGACGATTTTTTAGTAGCGCCACAGGAATACGCGATCATTGCGGACGTTGCCTCTACCACCCGCGCGCGATATCTCGCGCTGGAACAAACCACTATTTTTGATAGTTCCTGGGGCACGCTCCGTGAATCTGGCGAAGAAATTGGTTTGAATGATGCCACGGGCACGATTGTGGAACGCTTTACCTATTTGCCGGCGCCCGATGCCTCACTTGGTCGCCGCGATCCCATGCTCCGCGATTATACCGAAGCCAACTGGGTGGAACGCGCAGAAGGAAATAGTATCGGCGCCGCTAACACCACGCCTACACCGCCCGAGGCAGAGTCAACACCTGAAGCCGTCACACCCACCTCAACACCAGAGACGTCGTCAAATAAATCACTACCCCCACCAGTAACCGTCAAACAATACGGAAGCGGCGTGGTCGTTATCAACGAATTTGTGGCAGACCCGGCCGAAGGCGAGGAATTGGTGGAGCTCTACAATAATTCAACCGAACTTATTGATTTTACCAAATGGACGCTTGAAGACGGCAATGAAACCGCAACCGCGCTTGCCGGAACGCTCGCGCCGCATCAATTTGTGGTGATTGAAAAACCAAAAGGACAGTTGAACAACGGCGGCGATCTCATCGTACTTACGGACGGCACCGGCAAAATAATTGACCGCGTGGCCTATGGCGATTGGGCTGACGGCACCACAAGCGACAACGCGCCGGCCGCAAAAGACCCGCTCTCGGTTGCGCGCACGCAAGACGGTCGCGACAGCAACAATGATGCGTTGGATTTTGCGCCGACAGAGACACCCACCAAAGGCGGCCCAAACGTGATTACAAACGAACAAACAAAAACCGCGCCGCGTCCTCCAATGCCGCGCGCTGCGTCAACCACACTCACCATAACCGAATTTCTGCCGAATCCCGTCGGCCCCGATGCCGAAGGAGAATTCATTGAAGTATACAACCCGAGCGCCGTGCCGATCTCGTTCAACAATTTCGCGCTCCGTGATGCAAGCGGCCGGACATTCTCATCAACCACCCTCACCATTCCGCCACTCACGCACCTCGCCATCTTCCGCGCAAGCACCAAAATCGCGCTCAATAACACGGGCGGTGAAACGGTGACGCTCCTGGATCAGGATGACCGCGCGCTTGAGACGGTTTCTTTCACCGGCGCCGCCACCGAAGGCGCCAGTTATGCCCGCACCGATACCGGCGCGTGGCGCTTCACCAACAAACCAACACCGAACGCGCCAAACAATTTTACCATCGTAAACAATCCGCCCATTGCCGTGATTGACACAGAAAAGGAGGCGCTGGTGAATACCCCCATCTTGTTTGATGCGTCTGACTCAAGCGACACGGAAAATGACCCGTTGACATTTCACTGGGCTTTCGGCGATGGCGAGGAGTCAACCGCGCAAAACCCGCGCCATAGTTATGAAACTGCTGGCACCTTTACCGTTGTGCTCTCGGTCTCTGATGGCGCGCTCACCTCAAAAACCGCGCATGTTATTCGCGTGCTCTCCGCACTGGGTGGAGATGGTGTTGGCGGTCCCGCGCTCGTGGATTTTTCAAAACTCCGCATCACGGAATTCATGCCGAATCCGGAAGGGTCCGACGATGCGGAGTGGATTGAATTGTTTAACGCGGGGACAGAACCCATCGCGCTTGATGGAATAAAACTTGATGATGAAGAGGGCGGCAGTCGCGGCTACACGGTGAACGAAGATGCGGCGCTTGAACCCGGCGCGTACCGCGTATTCGGACGACAAGAAACGAAAATCGCGCTCAACAATACGAGTGACGAGGCACGGCTTTTTGATCCGTTTGATCAATTGCTTGCGAGCATTCCTTATGATGATGTGACCGAAGGCGCAAGTTACGCCGTTGATAAAAATGGTGCGTGGCATTGGACGAGTACGGAAACGCCCGGCGATCAAAATATCATCACGCCGCTCCGGAAACGTGCGGTGGCGCGTGCAGCTGGCGGACGGCGGACAACCGCGCGCCGCACCGCAAAACCGCTCAAAACTGTGCCACTGGAATCCGTACGCGATTTTGATATTGGCGACCGCGTGCAAACAACCGGCGTGGTGGCCGTACTGCCCGGCATTCTGGGATCACAAATATTCTATATAGTGACACCGTCAACTACTGCGGGTGTTCAGATCTACTCCTATACTAAAACGTTCCCACAGCTCAACATCGGCGATCGCGTTGAAGTAACGGGAACGCTCTCGCAGGCGCAAGAAGAACTTCGTCTTCGCACACAGGACGCAGGTGATATGCGCGTCATTACATCAGGCACTCTCACGCTCCCCGCCACGATACCAATCAACCAAATCACCAATGAACACGCGGGTGCGCTCGTCAAAATCACTGGCGCCATCACCCAGCGCCTCGCAAGCAAAGCATACCTTGATGATGGCACCGATGAACTCCTTGTGTATATAAAAGAGGGTGTCGCCATCGCGCGTACCGCGCTCATGCCCGGCGAACACGCGGAGATCACGGGCATCGTAAGCAAAACCGCAAGCGGCCTGCGCCTCTTGCCGCGCGGCCCGGAAGATATTACTATTATTCCAGCATCTGACGGGCCCATGGCAACACAAAAAATAAATGCGTCAGCCGCACCATCATCCAACACACTCGCAAGTTTCCTTGCCGCGGCCGCGGGTACGCTCGCGAGTTTACTCGTAGCGCTCATCGCGAAGAGCCGGTTTAGTAAAAAAGATAACACTCCCATTTAACTATGTATCGCATCTTTGTCACGCGCCGCATCCCCGATATCGGCATAGAGATTTTGCGCAAACAAAAAAACTTTCGCGTGGATGTCTACAAAGAAAAAGATCCCGCGTATGAAACGGCGGCGCCGATTCAGCGCAGTGTGCTTTTAAAAAAAGTAAAAGGCGTACACGCGATACTCGTCATGCTCACGGAAAAAATTGACACAGAACTCATGGACGCCGCGGGACCGCAACTCAAAATTGTGGCAAACAACGCCGTTGGTTTTGACAACATTGACATCGTCGAAGCCAAAAAGCGCGGTATTGTAGTGACAAACACACCCGGCGTGCTCAACAAATCCGTAGCCGAACACACCATTGCCTTGATGTTCGCGCTCGCGAAACGCATTGTTGAGGCAGACACCTTTACGCGCGCCGGTAAATTCAAATCATGGGCGCCCATGCTCATGATTGGCACGCAACTGTATGGGAAAACACTCGGCATTGTGGGCGGGGGCCGTATTGGACAGATGGTTGCAGGGTTCGCGCATCGCGGACTCAACATGAACATTACCTACACAGACGTTATTCGTTATCCCGAACTTGAAAAAGAACTGGGTGCAAAAAAAGTTTCGCTCGCAACGCTCTGTAAAACCGCGGATGTCATTTCAATCCATGTTCCGCTCCTGCCTTCCACCCACCATCTCATTGACACGCCACAACTTAATCTGATGAAAAAAACCGCGCTCCTTGTTAACACCGCGCGCGGCGCCGTGGTGAGTGAGAAGGCGGTGCTGAAAGCCCTTTATAACAAAAAAATCGCCGGCGCGGCGTTTGATGTATTTGAATGCGAACCCTTAATTGATTGTGACATCACGGACCACATGGCGCTCCGCAAACTTCCAAACGTGATTCTGACCCCCCACATTGCATCCGCCACCAAAGAGGCGCGCGATGAAATGGCGGCAACGGCTGCCAAAAATATTGTGGCGGTCTTAACCGGCAAAAAACCACTCACACCTATTTCTCCGGATCATGCCGCGCCCAGCGATCGTTGAGAAGCAAAATCGCAAGCATAAAAAGCGTCGCGATTCCTGCAATACGGTACCAACCAACCCCAATCGTCATGCCAAGCGCGGCCGCGGCCCAGAGCCCTGCCGCGGTAGTAAGACCAACAACCCTATCTTTTTGATGCAAAATCATGCCGGCGCCAAGAAAACCTATGCCCACTACTATTTGAGCGGCAACGCGCGACGGATCGGTTCCCGTTTCAAATCCAAAACCAAATCGCGAGAGAATGGTAAATAATGTTGAGCCCAAGGTGACCAGCGCGTGAGTTCTAATTCCCGCGGCCTTGCCGCGCTGTTGCCGTTGATAACCCACCACACCGCCCAACAAAACGGCAAGCACCATCGCAAAAATAATTTCAGAATGCCCCATAGTCATTTCTTTTCAAACGCTTCTTGCTTTTTCCAGGTGACACCGGCGTCAAGCGTTTTATATAATCCTTCACCGGCCATCTCACTCGCGCCCTGATCACGCGTGCCAATCAAAACGATATTTTCGTTTTTGGGATCAACGGCAAGTGATAACAAATCCGTCAGTGGCAATCCCGTGTTCACGGGTTCCCAGGACTGCGCGCGATTGATACTACGGAAAATACCTTTCTTGGTGGCGACATGCACAATGTTGCTATCAGTATCACCCGCTTCAAAATCATATAACTCGCTGTCAGCAACATCGGGAACACGCGTGGTGTTCCAACTGGACGCATTATCCGCGGTGTACCACAAGCCCTGATCAGTCGTCATGTAATACACAAACGCGTTGCGGTTATCAAAATCAATGCTCCGCACCTTCAAAAATTCAGCGCTGGTTGGGTTAGAATACTTTGTTGATGTTGTTGATTCTCGCCATGCCGTACCCCCATTCAGCGAATGTTGCAAACCCTTCGTTGAACCGGCAAAAATCAATTCATCATTTTGCGGATGGACACGCAACACATCGGTAAATACCCAGTTCAGCGCATTCACTCCGGAAACTGCCGTCCACGTCAAACCAGCATCTTGGCTTTTAATAAGGAATTTTTCGGAAAGACCATACACCAAGTCAGGCGTAATAGTTGCAAACGAAAAGGCGATAACCGCATCAAGATTTGCCGGCGTTGACGTAACGGAAAACCATGTCGTCCCACCGTTAACGCTCCGTTTTATTTTCCCATTGTCAGACAGGAGTACCAAGTCGGGATTGGTGGTATGGATCGCAAGACCCTTCAGCGTGCCACCGGTATAGACGCGACTCCATGTCGTGCCACTATCATTACTTTTCCACGCGCCAACATTCGCGTCAGCGGACGCGATATATATCATATTTGAATCTGATGGCGCAAATTTAATATCTTCAAGCGCGCCGAGCGTCACTGGTTTGGGCGGCTCGGGAGTGGGGGGCGTGGAAGTAACCGGCGCGGTTGGAGTATCCACGCGCGGAAGCACCAGTATGGAAAGACCGCGATCCACGCTGATTGACGATGCCGCCGTTGCGAGCGCGGAGAGATCAATATCGCTCACCCGCGAAATAACCGTGCCAAACGTATAGTTGCTCACCAAAAGCGACGCTTCAAGATCATCAATTTTTTTGTTCCAATCAGCCCCGTACAGTCCGCTCGCCACCGCCTCATTTGCCACATGACGCACCAAACCATTTGCGCCAACCACATAGACCTTGGGATCATCCGGAATTTTAATCATGCGCGACCCCGGCCGATACCGCACCACGCCCGCAAGGGGCAAACTGTTTAATTCTGGAGAAGAAACGTGAACGACCGTATTAAAATTCTCATACCATGTTTTATACACGCGCTCGGTTGCAAAAACGTAGCGTTTCAAATCGGTTCCCACATAATACACCGCATCCGAACCGGCAATCTTAATCAGTTCACCACCAACATATTCACGCGCATGCGCCACATGGGGGAAAAACGATGCCAAAAGACAGATACTCAAAATGAGGCGTGATACCATAGTATCTACTAGTATACCACACCGCGCACTAACGATACACTTTCTGGATGAGCGGGTGAGGGGAATCGGACCCCCGTAGCCTCCTTGGCAAGGAGGCGCACTACCATTGTGCTACACCCGCATGGGGTTTAAGTAAAACCATTTTAGCACGAATAACAAAAACTGGCAAGGTATAACACACTGGTAAACCTGAACCGCTACTTCTGCTCCTTATGCTCCTGTGCCATGAACGTTCTCATATCCGCAATGGTGCTCATGAACTGCGCCGGGAAAATGATGGTGGAATTTTTTTCAACGCTGATTTCCGCCATGGTTTGAAGGTTCCGAAGTTGGAGCGCTATTGGATGCGCCTGCATGACGTCTGCGGTATCCGCAAGTTTTTGCGATGCCAAAAATTCGCCTTCTGCGGCAATGATTTTGGCGCGCTTTTCACGTTCGGCTTCTGCCTGTTTTGCCATGGCGCGCTGCATGCCTTCCGGAAGTTCAATATCTTTTATTTCAACCACCGAGACCACAACACCCCAGTCCGCTGTGTGCGCGTCCAACACTTTCGTGATTTCCGTATTGATGGTTTCGCGCTCGCTTAAAATTTCATCAAGCTGAAATTTACCCACAACATTCCTGATGGACGTCTGTGCAATTTGATTGATGGCGCTTCGCACGTCTTCAATGGCCACAATACTTTTGACCACATCCGTTATTTTGTAATACGCAACCGCGGAAACATCCACGGACACATTGTCTTTGGTGATAATTTTCTGCGGTGGAATAGGAAGCGTGACGGTGCGAAGATCAACTCGTTTCAATACCTCTATATAGGGAATGATAATGGAAAGCCCTGGGTTGCGCATCCCCACAATTTTTCCAAAACGAAAAACCACTCCTTTTTGATACTGCTGAACGGTGCGGAGACCGGGAATGATGATGAACACAAGGACGAATACCGCAAGTGCGATGAACATAGGAAATATTTAAAGATTAACGGGGTCCCGATGCGCAAGCATTGGGAAGCGCAGGCGTCGCGCCAGAAGCCAAGCGCCGAAGGCGCGAAGGCGTGGCGCGATACGCCGAGCAGTGAGCGGGTAGTGGGAATCGAACCCGCGACACCTGTTTGGAAAACAGGAGTTTTACCACTAAACTATACCCGCGTTTGCACGTACGCCGCACTAATCCATCCCAAAATGCGACGAAGTAATACTACACCATATTCTTTTTTGCCATGACTTTTAATCCTTATGTGTACCGTACCATAAGGCAGTATTCTGTATTTAATCCTGGATTTATTTTGACGCGCATCCATTATCGTCTTCCCGAATTGGGAGAGCGGTATTCCAGATACTTTTGACCAAAATCGTAATGCTTTTTCTTGATCGGTATCAGGATGTAAATGAACTATAAGAGAAAAATGCTCTCTTGTTAAACCACATATCTCCCGAAACCATTTCATCGCTATCCTAATCACATCCGGATTAGAATTGGCCACCTGGGTGGTGTTATAAAGTTTGGTCCCCTCGCCTATATACAAACCCAGCCCTAACATCCAAAGATCTCTTTTTGTGAGCTGACCAATTTCTGATACCGCCTGAGCATTAATAACGGCTATTCTCTCTAATTTCTTTTTATGACTCAACGCGGAAGACTTTGCAGGACCTTCTTTAATCCGTTTACGAACCGCCGCATTGGGTATGTAGGGGACTTCGCTTAACCAACAGCTAAGTGTACTTTTTGACACTTTCAATCGCTCACAAATAATGTTATATGACCATCCCTGTTTTCGCAAACGTGTGGCTTTTTCCCGCAAAGATTTTTTCATAAGTATGGTATCATCGTACCATACTTAGTAGGCCAGTTCAACTTTTAATTTTCTTAATACTAATCAACCAAAACTTCCAAAACCTCCTCTACCTTCTCCTTCCGCTTTTCGCTGGCGGTAACCGCCTGTTTTTCGTGAAGCTCCGTGTACCCGCATGAAGCGCAGGTAAGCGTGGTGAAGTGACGATTTTCTATATTCAAAATGCGCTTCCAAAAACTGCCGGCAAGCCACACTTCTCCCTGCCGATACTTGAGGCAATGACATTTAACACACTTATAATTGGTCATAGCAATCTTGTTCTATGATACCCCCTGCCGCGCGTTCCGTCAAGGCGTCTTTCCACGCGCGGCACGCATAAACTTCGGTGCGCTCGGGCAGATGTCACGAAGCGGACACTCCGGACACTTCGGTTTTCTGGGCACACATACCGCGCGGCCGTGAAGAATCATATACTCGTTGACATCAAGCCAGTCCGTGGACAGATAGAGTTTTTCAAGATCCGCCGCCTTCTTTTCCGTGCTCTTTTTTTCTTCCGTCAACCCAAGCCGCGGTGCTATGCGATTCACATGCGTATCTACGGCCACGCCCGTTGGAACGCCAAACGCTTTTCCCATAATCAAATTGGCAGTTTTAAACGAGATGCCGGGAAACTGTAATAATTCTTCGCGCGTCCGCGGCACACGGCCGCCAAACTTGTGTACCAAAAGCGTTCCAATACCTTTCAAGTATTTTGTTTTGCTTCTGTAAAAACCTGTCGGCCGAATGAGTTGTTCTAATTCTGGTGTAGAAATTGTCATAAAATCCCGCGCACTGCGGCACCGTTTGAAAAGCGCGCGCGTGACCTCATTGACTTTTTTATCTGTGCATTGGGCAGAAAGAACGGTTGCAATCACAAGCTGCAACGGCGTTTTCCAGCGCACAAAATCTCCCGGCTTTCTATGGTACGTTTTACGCAAACGACGAAACGCCACGCGCGCTCGTTCTTGTTTAACCATGATGCCATTGTATCGTGGCCGCCCATCTAGTACAATCATCCTGGCCATTCTATGCGTTTCCTCCACCCTGAAGACGAACACAAAGAACTCACCTACGACGACGTTTTTTTGATGCCGAATTACTCGGATGCAACCTCGCGCATGGATGCGGATTTGACACCCATAGACGGCCTCGGTACCACCATTCCGGTGATTGTCGCCAACATGACTGCGGTTGCTGGCAAACGCATGGCGGAAACGGTGGCGCGGCGCGGCGGCCTGGTTGTGTTGCCGCAAGACATGTCGCTTGAACGCGTTGGTGAAATCATTGCGTATGTAAAATCTCGCCACCCCATCTTTGAAACACCCGTGGTGTTACGGGAAGACCAATCACTTCAAACCGCGCTTAACATTATTTACAAACGCTCTCACGGCGCCGCCATGATTGTCAGTGATGATAATAAACCCGTGGGAATCTTTACGGAAAAAGACGCGCTGGAACGCGATCGTTTCACCCAGCTCCGCGAGGCCATGTCGCGCGACATGATTACCATGCCGGATACCGCCTCGCCGGAACAAATTTTTGCCGCCATCAAAGAACGCCGCGTCACGGTCATGCCCATTATTAAAAATAACGGCGAGTTAGCGGGCGTGCTCACCGCCCAAGGAGCGCTCCGCGCAACTATGTATACACCGGCACGCAACGCCCGGGGCGAATTTTTAACCGCCGTTGCCGTTGGCGTGAACCAAGACATTGAACACACTATTCCGGCGCTGCTCGCGCAGGGTGTTGACAGCATCGTACTGGATACCGCTCACGGACATCAGAAAAAAATGATTGATGCCGTTCGCGCGGCGCGCGCCATTCTTGGCCCAAACCGGCCGCTCGTTGCCGGCAACGTGGTCAGCGAAGAAGCAACGCGAGACCTCATTATTGCCGGCGCAACTATTATTAAAGTGGGGGTGGGGCCGGGCGCCATGTGCATCACTCGCATGATGACCGGCATGGGGCGGCCGCAATTTTCCGCGGTGCGCGCCTGCGCGCGGGTGGCGCGCAGTATGGGCGCTCATGTGTGGGCTGATGGCAACATTAAGCACCCGCGCGATGTGGCGCTCGCGCTTGCCGCTGGCGCCTCATCTGCATTCTTTGGTTCATGGTTTGCTGGCACCTATGAAAGCCCCGCGGACATTCAACGCGACGAACACGGACGACTCTATAAAGAAAATTTTGGCATGGCATCTACCCGCGCGGTAACCGCGCGAACACGCGGCGAAGACGCGTTTGGCACCGCGCGTAAACAGTTTTTTGAAGAAGGTATCTCCAGTTCAAAAATGTATCTCAAGCGCGGCGAGGAAAGCGCGGAAGATATTATTGATAAAATCACGGCAGGCCTGCGAAGCGCCTGCACCTACGCCGGCGCGCGTAATCTCGAAGAATTCTACCAAAACGCAATTATCGGTGTACACACAGATGCGGGTTTTGAAGAGGGAAAGCCGTGGACAGAAAGCTGGTAAATTGATATACTAAATCCATGAAAATTCGCCTGGTTGATGGATTCAAAATCCGTAATACCCTCGACATTAATTTTATTGATCTCCATTTCCGGGGCAGCATGTCACGGTTTGTGAGCAAACTGTACATACCAAAAGGAGAAATGTGGCTCGATCATATTTTTGAATTAAGCGGTGAACGAAAATTTTTGCTCCGCGCGCATTATTATTCTGAAAAATTTTTCACGAAACCCATTGACAGCGCGCTGTATGCTGAATATCGTGATCATCTCAAAAAAAAATTATGCCTGCCGGGCCCCGTGCCCTCATTTGTGCAGAGACGAAAACGCATCGATGGTAAAAGCGTGCTGTATGTAAATGGTACTATCATCCGCCGCCATCTTGATCCGGAATTTGTGTCCGGTGGACATGACCTTGTATATGGGTATGTGCCGAAAAATCAAATCTGGATTGACACCATCACGGTTCCGGAAGAACAACCGTTTGTACTGTTACATGAACAGGTCGAACAAAAACTCATGGCCGAAGGAAAAAAATATGATAACGCACATCGTTTTGCGCTCGCGGCGGAAATGGAAGCACGCATTGCGGCAGGTGTTGGCATGTACCCAGGCGATGAAAATTATTTATGGAGCGGATTACCGGATAGCGATTTGATTAAACAGTACACAAAATCCTCGCGCCGCATCCATCGTACGCGCACAACGGGAGCGCCCGTTGCCGCGCTTGCCGAAGAACGCTACCATCGCCGCAAACAAGGCGTTGCGCGATTTACCAATAACTAATATGGACGCGCCAAAACAACAACGAGCACCATCGGAACCGGGCAACCTCGCGGTTACGCATACCAAA
>CAZWRL010000015.1:0-14479 GCA_964636345.1 uncultured Gammaproteobacteria bacterium
AATTTCTGCTCGGCGCCTTTGCGAGAGAGTTCCTGGTGATTTTTGAATTCTTTTTGAAAACCGACCACATCAACAATAATACCGCGCTCGTTCGCCATTTCCTGTGTTACTTCAAGCGGAAACCCGTGCGAAGTAAACAGATCAAACGCGGATTTGCCGCTCACCGCTTTTTCCTTCGCGACAATTCGCTCAAACTCGCGGAGTCCTTTTTCAAGCGTGTGTCCAAACTTTTTTTCTTCTTTTTGCAATTCCTCCTGGATTCTCTGTGCATTTTCCCCCAATTCCGGATACGCATCTTTATATTCCTTCACCACGATAGCGCCGATGTCACGCGTGAACGCTCCGATGATACCCAATTTTTTCGCATGCATGACAGAACGGCGAATCAACCGCCGTAACACATAGCCCTGATCAACATTTGACGGCGTCACGCCACGCTGGTCGCCCAAAATAAACGCGGCGGTGCGGAGGTGATCTGCAATGACGCGCATGGACCAGCGGGTTTTTGGATCGTCGGTGTAATTTTTACCGGCGAGTTCTTCAATTTTGTGGAGGATGGGCAAAAATAAATCCGTTTCAAATGGCGATTTTTCTCCATTCAACACGGCGACCACGCGATCAAGCCCCATGCCCGTATCCACATTTTTTTGTTTGAGTGGTTTGAACGAGCCGTTGGCTTGTTTATCGTACTCCATGAAAACGTCGTTCCAAATTTCAACCCACTGTTTGTTATCTGAATCAAACTTTTTTGGCGCGGCGCCGTCACCGGACCAGTAAAACATTTCCGTATCTGGGCCGCATGGCCCTGTCTGTCCTGCCGGACCCCACCAGTTATTTTCTTTTGGTAAATACGCGATGCGTTCTTTCGGAATACCAAGTGATTGCCACAATTTTGCGGATTCTTCGTCGCGGGGCGCATCCTTATCTCCCGCAAAAACAGAAATCGCCAATTTTTCAAGCGGAATGTCAAGCCATTTTTTGCTCGTCAAAAATTCAAAACTCCAATCAATGGCTTCTTTTTTGAAGTAATCCCCGAGCGACCAGTTGCCGAGCATTTCGAAAAACGTGAGGTGCGTGTCATCCCCCACTTCTTCAATGTCTCCCGTGCGAATGCATTTCTGCACATTGGCAAGCCGCGTGCCTCCCGGATGTTTTTCACCCAAAAGATAGGGCACGAGCGGATGCATGCCGGCGGTGGTAAAAAGCACGGTGGGATCATTTTCTGGAATAAGCGAAGCAGACGGGATCACAGCGTGGCCCTTTTCTTTGAAAAATTCTAGGTATTTTTTGCGGAGTTCTGTAGCGGATAGCATGGGGATATAATAGCAAAATTGCGCAGACTTGACAACGGGAGAATTGTGTGCTATATTCTTCTTACACAACTGGTACTGGCACGGAGGGAAAAATGCGAGAGACCGAGATTCGGGAGATCACGGGACCGGCTCAGGCGCCGGAACCGGACACGGTGACTCTCAAGGGGGGAGGCAGGACGCATGAGGTGCCGATCGGGCAACAGCGCACGGTCAGCGTACGCGTAACGAAGGGCTACCCAGTTCCGAAGCGCAGGGCGTCCGGGATCTACCAGAGCGGTAGCATCCTGACCGTGGTGTTCGGCGCCGACATGATCCTGACGACGATCGAGGTGGGTGAGAACCTCTTCGAGGCCCTCCACATGGTCGTCGTCTCCAAGGGCGACGGAAGCAGCGACATCCCGCGGAGCTTCCTGTACGCTTTCGGGACCGAGGGGCGGCCGCGGCCGGCCGTGACGATCGCACGTCCGGTCTCGGCAGCGGCCACGGACTGGACGATCATGATCGACGAACCGAAGTCCATGCGCGAGTAGCAAGATCGAGACGTACCGCCGGGAGCGGCTCTTGTACCAACAGGGGTCGCCCCGGCGTTTTTTTATTGAATCACTCCTCCACCAAGACACGCGCCGTTTTTATAAAATACAGCGAATTGGCCGGGTGTGATGGCGCGCTGTCGTTTTGAACAAACGACCATGATATTTTTTCCTTGCTTTTTAACCATGCATCGTTGCAATTCCTGACGATGACGGAAACGGACATCTGCTTTCCCTGCGCACGCGCCCGCTATCCAATGCACATCCCCTACTGCAATTTCACGCGTGAATAGCCGCGGATCATTTTCCGAGCCAACAACCAATTCATTTTTTTTGAAATCTTTTGCAACAACATAGAATGGCTTGGGCGCGCTTTTTTGCATCAATCCATGCCGTTGACCGATGGTGTAGTACATCAAACCATCATGCTCCCCCACCACATCACCAGTCGTTGTGACAATTTTCCCCAGCTTTGGTTTTATTTTCTGTTTCAAAAAATCCTTCATGTTGATCTCGCCAATAAAACACACACCCATTGACTCCGCGTGTTCTGCAGTGGGCAAACCAAATTTTCGCGCGAGTGCGCGAACCTGTGGTTTGGTGTAATTGCCAATGGGGAACAGGGTATGCGCGAGCTGATCTTGCGAAAGTTGATGCAAAAAATACGTTTGATCTTTGTTTTCATCTTTGGCGCGCAAGAGGTAACACACACCAGCGCGCGTTGCCACACGCGCGTAATGCCCAGTTGCAATTTTGTCCGCGCCCAATTTTTTTGCCGTTTTCAAAAACGGACCAAACTTCACCGTGGTATTGCAAACGACATCCGGATTTGGCGTGCGTCCGGCTCGATATTCGCGAAACATATAATCCACCACGCCTGTGCGATATTCTTTTTGAAAATCCAGCACCACCAGCGGGATGCCGAGTTTCGCCGCCACGCGCTGCGCGTCGCGCTTGTCATTTTTCCAATCACAAACACCCTGAACGTCTTTCGTGTCCGTCCAGTTCTTCATAAAGGCGCCGATCACCTCGTGGCCTTCGCGCACCAAGAGCGCGGCGGCCACGGAAGAATCAACACCGCCGGACATGGCGACCACTATTTTCATAATTGATGAGTATATACTATCAAATATGGCGTGTCAAAGGATATATAAAAGGGGCAAGTGGTGGTGCATGCCCCGAGAGCCCTACATCTGATAGACGTAACCCGGCTCATCGCGCAGTCGCAGCAACTCCAGATCCGAGTCCAACAGGGACTCTTCTGAAGGAACCGAGTGCGTCGTCCAGCCGATCCGCGCACTGCCGAATCGCGCTGAAGAACCGGTCTGCCGTCCACGGCAGATGCTGGTAGGAGATCTCCACCAGCCGTACGATGTCCTTCTTGAGCTGTTCCCTCGTTATCACGGTGTCCTCCTGGAATGGGTGAACTACTATTTTATTACATACCGCGCGCCTGTCAACTGCTACACGGCGCCAACCAGTGAAACGATCTTTTGCACTAACGCCGAATCAGTATTAAACAAATCAGTCCCGTGCGCCGCGCCTTGATACCGAAGCACTTCCGGAGCAACCGCAACCATGCGCCCGGCGAGTGTAGTGACCGTGTCAAACGAATAGGTGTCCCCTTCTGCCGCCGCAAACAAAACCTTCTGATCAGGCGCGATGCGTACACCGGCGCGTTCAGCATTCACACCGCGATAATCTAACCCGGGCGACAGCGCTACGGTAACCGGTATCTTATGGTGTTCCGACCCGTACACCATCGCGAGGTTCGCGCCGATGCTCGCGCCAATGAGCGCAATCGTTTCTTCGCGCGCGCCTTTTTCTTTCAGCCACGTAATTGCCGCTTCAACATCGCGCATCTTTGCCTGCTGTTCCGCATCGGAAAATTTTTTGTAATCAAGCGCGCCTCCCGCTGATTGCGTACTCTCTCCATGTCCACGCAAATCTATCGCGAGTGATGCAATATCCGCAGCGTGCAACGCCTCCGCAAGCGGCTGCCAGCTCTCTTTTGTCGCGGGCATCATGTGAAGAAGTAACGCAAAACGCTTCGGATTTTCCACGACATACCACTTGCCGACAATCGTAACGCCATCGCTCGTTTGAAAAGAAATTTTTACCGGCATAGACACTGCCGCTGATTGCCGCGCGAAGCCGCAACCAGCGCCCACTAAAAATAAAACACTACAAAGTAACGCTATTTTTCTCATACATCTTCATGGTGAGACGCGTCGGAAGCGGACACGCCCTGCCCGGCACGATGTGGTGGCGCACACAACGCGCCTCGTAGGATTCTTGCGCGCCAATCAGTTTCACGGGATCAGTGTAGTGCGCCGGATTGCCACTCACCAGCCGTTGCGTACGTGTCGCTTCACGCCCGCACCGCTCTCCCACCTCACCGCGATACGTGCACACCGCGGACAACTTCACAATAAAATCCGCGCGCACCAAAAGATCAGCCATGGTGCGCGTAGATCCGTGGCCGAACGGAAATGGTTCACCACGAAAATCCAAATTGAGCCCGGCGGCCATCACGCGTTTCCCCTGTTCAACCAGATGACTGACATAATCAATAATAATATCGTCAAAAAACTGCACCTCGTCAATGACCACCAGTTGCGTATCGGGAAGCACGAGATTAATCATCTCGCGCGTGTTTATAACCGGCACTGCCTGAATCATACCGCCATCATACGAAGCCAATTTTTCCGCCGGCGCATACCGACTATCTTCGGAAAACTTAAACAATTGCATTTCTTTTTCTGCAATCTGTTCCCTCCTGATCTGCCGGATAAGTTCCGTGGATTTGCCGCTGAACATTGGTCCGGTAATCACGGTGAGGTGGGCCATAATTATGGTTGTTTCAGTGCGTCAAGTGAGATACCTTTCTCTTCTGGATTCCCCAGCACCACATCCTGCACATCAGGAGCCACCACAACCACACGCGACGCAGTGCTCTGATCTTGGAATCCTCCGGAGGACTGCCCGCCTTGACCGTGAGCACCCTTCTTTTTGCGATGACGTTTGCGTTTACGTCGGTCACTTCCGTCAAGAATACGGTGATCAGGTTTGACAACTACCATCAGCCGCTCCCCTTCCCCCGTAGGCTCGAAACGCGGACTGGCGTCTGGCAATACTTTAATAATTTCAACCGGCCGTTCCTCTCGTGCCCGTCGCGGCGGCGGAGTATATTCATCACGTGTGACTTCGGTGCCGCCCCCCTCTTCTTCCTCAACATCGGTAGATGCACCGCCCGTCGGAACCAATTCAACAAATCCACTCCACCGCGCTATTTTTTCTTCAATCATGGCGCGACTCCGCCCATACTGTTCACGTGACGAGGCAATCACAGAGGCCATGCTCCCGGTACGCGCGTCAATGGGAGGAATGGTTGTGGCGGAAAAAGGCGCGGACGCAACACCGTCAATCATCAAACGCAGATACATGTTGTATTTGGGCAGATTCACAAAATCAGCAATCAAAAAATGCGGCTCAAATTCCTTCTCAAGCACCTCTGCATCGGTTGCCCCAACCCTAAACGCCACCAACGTTCCCACGTTACCAAAAACCGCGGCCGCCACCTCTTCTGACAACTGCTCAACATATTGGTGAGCCATCACTAAACTTAAACGATACTTACGCGCTTCCGACAAAATATTAGCAAATGATTCCGTGGCGAAATTTTGAAACTCGTCAACATACAAAAAGAAATCGCGGCGCTCGTTTTCCGGCGTATCCACGCGCTCCATGGAGGATAATTGAACCTTCGTTACCATCATGCCGCCAAGGAGCCGTGAATTATCCTCGCCAATCCGGCCCTTTGATAAATTAACGAGTAAAATTTTCCCTGAATCCATAATCTCACGAATATTGATGGTGGATTTTACCTGCGCCACAATGTTGCGGATAACGGACGCGGATAAAAACTGCCCAATCTTGTTTTGAATGGCGGCGGTGGCTTCTGACGCAAACTTATCCGTGTATTTTGCGTATTCATCAACCCAAAACGCCTTGATGACCGGGTCCTTAATTTCCGCCACCACTTTCTTGCGATACACGGCATCGGCAAACATGCGATTGACGCCGAGGAGCGTGCTGCCTGGAAAATCCATAAGCGCTAAGATGGCGTTATTCAACAAATATTCCATGCGCGCGCTCCACTGGTCAACCCAAATTTTCTTAAACACACCCATGAGTCCGCCGACCACCAAATGCTTATGATCCGGATTGATGGTTTCTAAAATATTGAACCCAATGGGATATTCAAGGTCAGCGGGGTTAAAATACACCACATCATTGACGCGTGATGGCGGAACAAAATCAAGAATTTTTTCTACCGTATCGCCGTGTGGATCAATGTAACACAGCCCGTGGCCCGCGTAGATGTCAGAGAGCACCATGTGTTCCAACATCGTTGTCTTGCCCATACCGGTCTTTCCAATGAGATACATGTGTCGACGGCGATCATCCAGTTTAATACCAAACTTTCTATTTTCGTTACGAAAATTAGTTTGAGCAAAAATGGTAAGATCTTTATGATTTTCCATATTACACAACCGGTAAATTAGCGGGCGGCGCGCCCGAACCATCGGGCGGCGGCTCAACCGCTCCATTCACATCAATCTCAGGCTCGCTTAATGATGAAACGGTGGGTGGCGCCGTAAATACATGAGGTTTCGTTTTGCTCCGCACCGCGCCAATATCGGAAACAAAACCGGCGGGAGCGCGTTGCGGTGTATGGCGAATGGGCATGCCGCCCGGCGCCTCTTCAAACGGAATATCCGTCGGCAAATATGACGGTGGCTGGGCGCGGCGCGCGTCAAGACGTTTCAAAAGTGGCGTCTTCACCGTCATCACCGGAAAGTGCCAGAGTGTCGCCAATTCCTCCGTATTTAAAATAAACTCAAATAATCCTGCCCAGGTACTGCGTTTTTTATACGCTTTCACAATCTTGGCGCGACGAATATTTTTACGCGCCTCAACAAAAACATAATGCGCCGCCGTGCCCGTTAATTTATATTCCGGCTTCAAACTATTAGAGGACTCATCCGCAAACTGTTTGATAGCGCCCACCAGGCCGTACGCAACGCGATCTTTATTAAAACGCTCTTTCTCCGCGATATACACCGCGCGTATTTTGCAATTGAACCCAATTTTTGAAACCTTATTTTCCACATCTTCAATACTTTTGCGTTCACCCGGTGTCAACGCAAACATACCAAAGGATACCTTCTCCTCTTTCTTTTCCTCCATGCCAAAAATATCAAACCCGACCGCCGCTCCCAAACCACCAATAAGTTTCATTGGCAGATCGCCAATTTTTTGCACCAGCGTATCCTTGTGCTTTTCCGGCTTACCCATCAATTTTTTTGCCAACGCAAAACCACCCGCTTTCCATTGTTGCCCAATTGGTTTCACTAAAATTTGAAACCACAATTGTTCACCCTTGCCAATACGACTAAACGATTCCAAAAACGCCGCCATAGGATCTTTAAAAAAATCCTTATCATTCTCATCTACAAAACTCTTGTATGTTTTAATGGGAAAATAATGGTGCTGGCTTAATTTCCATTCCGCGCCCCAGCAATTATGCGTGTCATTAGGGTAGACATCGGGTATACCCTTGGTATAATCCTCCACTTCCGTAATTTCCGCATCAGGGTATTGCGCGTAAATAGCCGCTTCAACGAGATCGCGATATTTTTCTTCGGTACGAATAATAAATTGTATGTACCCTTCAATACTGACAATTTCAAAACTGAACCAGCGCTGATATTGGCCGTCAAGATATTTTTCCTTCAAATCGCGTGAGGCATGTCCGCCGGCCAGATGGGCAAAAATGTTTTCAACCGCGAGCGGCGTTTGGATATTGTCACTCGGCACATCAATGGCGAGGTATACCCACTTAAACGTTGCCTGGTACTTCCCCACGCGCATGTTGTAATACATAAAAAACCCCATCCATAAAATCACGGGGAACCAAATAATCCATCCGCCTATTTTAGTGAAAAATACTAAAACATCCCACGGACCGGCGGTAGCGGCCATGGACCAAAACTGCAACAGCACATCAACATACGGCATAGACCCTCCTAGTATACTGTTTTTAAACAAAAAAAGCGAACGTGCTCGCCTGATTGCGTAACGATATTAATCGGGTATCAACAAACTGAATACCGACATATACACCACGGGCAAAAAAATGAGCGCCATCCACCACCAGCCCTGCTGTCCCGCGTAATAAGATCCAACAAACACAATAAAGAAAAGAAGTGTTGCGAGAAAAGAATAGATAGCACGCCAGACCTTGTCTTCCATAGTGGTACTAGTATACCACAGTGGCGCGACAACAACAATTACCTACCCCGTCTATACCACTGCACCAAAAGTAAACTCGCCAGAAAAATAGATGAATAGGCGCCGCTCGTAATGCCAATAATAAGCGCGAGCACAAACGGCCGTATTACAGCGCCGCCAAACAGAAGAACCGCAACCAAGGCAAGGAGTGTGGTGAACGTGGTGTTGATGGAGCGCGCAATGGTTTGATTAATACTATCTTCTACAATCGTTTCAAAACCATCATGACGGCGCTTGAGCAGATTTTCACGAATTCTGTCAAACGTAACAATCGTATCGTGCACTGAAAAACCCATGATTGTCAGGAGTGCGGTAACAAACAAGACGTCAACCTCTATACCCATGAAACGGCCGAGAACGGCAAAGACACCGGTGGGGATAATGATGTCATGGAGGAGCGCGATAATTGCGCAAACGCCATACTTCCATGACTTTACCGGTTCAGATACCCGACGGAAGGCCCACGCGATATACAGCGTGATGGCAAGTGCGGCATAAAAAATAGCGTACGCCGTGTTGGTTTTTAATTCTTTGCTGACACTCGGACCTATCGTATCAAAACGCTCTTC
Organism: uncultured Gammaproteobacteria bacterium; assembly: GCA_964636345.1. GTDB lineage: Bacteria > Patescibacteriota > Patescibacteriia > Magasanikbacterales > JBBTXJ01 > JBBTXJ01. Next base: position 8,770 of record CAZWRL010000015.1, read on the forward strand.
GCGCCATGCGTCACGAAAAGCTCCCGCCATGTTTCCGGAAAGTTCCGCGTGCGCATGTTCATCAATAAACGGCAAACGCGCCAAAAAGCCAGAATCGCCCAGCGGCTGCAACTGAACATGCGCAAATTTCGTTTTTTGGAACACTTCTTCTACGGCAACTTTTTCCGGACGAGCGCCCGTAAACTGCATTTCAATAAGCGTGCCACCCGTGAAATCAATAGCCGGTTTTAATCCCCACATGCTGATCGCGATAATCGAAAGAATCGTCAACGCGCCAGAAAATATAAACCAAAAATTTTTATGTTTAACCACGTGTATCATATCTGCGGAGTTTTTTTACTGCCTAATACCAGCGCCGACCCCTCTTTAATCCAGGGTTCCACATAACGAACCAAAATACGAGTAACGGAGATGGCGGAAAACATGCTGACAAGGACGCCAATGGCAAGTGTCACGGCAAAACCGCGCACCACGCTCGTGCCAAACCAATACAGCACCGCACAGGTAATCAAGGTGGTCACATTACTATCGCGAATAGACGTCCACGCACGTTCAAAGCCGAGCGGAATGGCCCGAGAAAACGTGTATCCGCCGCGCAATTCTTCTTTAATGCGCTCAAAAATAAGAATATTCGCATCAACGGCCATGCCGAGCGACAAAATAAATCCTGCGATACCGGCAAGCGTCAACGTCACCGGCACCAATTTAAAAATACCGAGCACCACGAAGGCATACAGGAACAACGCAATGCCCGCGAGTAATCCCGGCAATCGGTAGTAGAGCATCATAAACAGAAGCACCAAGCCAAAACCGACCAGTCCGGCAAACAAACTTTTTTCCAAAGAAACTTTACCAAGTGTCGGACCAACGGTTGATTGACTCACCAACGAAACCGGGAGCGGCAAGGCGCCCGCGTTGAGACGCTGTGCCAGTAGTTTTGCTTCGCTAACGGAAAAACGGCCGGTGATTACCGCCGTGCCGCCGGTAATTTTTTGTTGCACGGTAGGCGCGCTAATGACCTCGCCATCTAAAAAGATCGCCACCGGCTTCCCCACATTGCGTTCCGTAATAGCGGAAAACAACTCCTCGCCCTCTTTATCAAATTGCAGACCAACCTGCACATCGCCGGTCTGTTGATCAAATTCAACCGTCGCGCGATCTAACTGCTTGCCGGATAATTTTGTTGAAAGCCACGGATCAAGATTGGGTGAAATTTCATTCGCCGTTGTTTTGTCAATCAGGATGTGACGAACGCGGTATTGTTTTTCTTTCTTTTCGTCGTATTTGTAAATCAGATGAAAACCAAACGGGCTTTCAACCGGATCAGAAATAGCGCCAAGTGGCAACGCAAACGCCGCGTCTTCAAACGGTTTTACCGTTTGGCCGCGCGTGATAATGCCCAAATCGCCGCCTTGCGACCCGCTACCGAGATCATCAGACCGCTCCTTAGCCAGCGTTGCAAAATTGTCCTTGTTGGCTTGCGCGCGAATACTCTGAATACTGGCAAGCGCTTCTTCTTTTGTTCGGTCTGAAGTACATGATTGCGCGCCCTTATAACACACTAACATATGGCGCGCAGAAACCGTCCCGACTAATTCTTTTATCTCTTCTAACTTCACGATATGAAACCCAATCTCGCTATTTAAAATATCCTTGGCAACCACGCCCGGGACTCCCCGTTGACTTGCAAAAAGATACACCTGCTTCATCCATGGCTCACCCGATAACCCAATGAATCCAAGATCGCCGCCGGTTTCTTTGGTGCGCGTGTCTTGCGAAAATTCTCGCGCGTATTCTTCAAAACTTTTCGTGCCGGAACGAACGGCAAGCAAAATATCTTTCGCTTTTTTTTGCTCGTCATCGTTTGCTTTCTTCAAACGCGTCTCCTCTTCCGGCGTTAAGGTTGGCAGTGGGTTTGGATTCTGTTCTTTAAATTCCAAAAGCGGCGTCTCACCAATTTGCTTAATGGCATCCGCCACATTTACCACGCCTGGCAGTTCCACAATAACCCGATGGATATCACCGGAAACATTGGTTTGCACCAGCGGCTCGCCAACGCCAAAAGCATTCACTCGGCGCTCAATCACATCGCGCACACCGGCCACCGCGTCATCGCGGTCACTACTTTGCACCGACGATGCATCAACTTCATAGACCAAATGCGCTCCTCCTAACAAATCAAGCCCAAGACGGAAATCCGGTATCTCAAACCGTGGAAGCGCGATGCCGGTTTTTCCTTCCAGGCTATTCGCAAAACTCCGATAAAACCCTGGAAAATCAAAAATGCTGCCCGCGAGTAAGACAAGAAGAATCCCAAAGACCCCCCATTTGATATGAGACCTGCTGGCCTGTTTTTTCTCTACTTTCTGCATGTGGTGAATAGTGTATAGAAAACCGCAAAAAAACGCAATCTCCGTTACTCGTACGCTTACGCCCCATGGCACTTTTTATATTTTTTCCCCGAACCACACGGGCACGGATCGTTGCGCCCTACTTTTGGCATCTGTTGTTTTACCGAAACAATGGCGGTGCCATTTTCAGCGCCCTTTGTTGCGCCGCGCATGACCAAACCCTTTCGCTCAAGAGCTTCTGGCGCAAGCACCGCGGCGGCACCAACCTTAAAAATAGTGTGCGCCACATCGTGTTGTATGGCCGCGAGCAAACTTTGATACAAACCATATGTCTCCTGTTTATATTCTACCAAAGGATCGCGCTGGGCGTAACCGCGCAGTCCAATACCCGCGCGCAAATGGTCAATGGCAACCAAATGATCAATCCACAGCATGTCCGTGGTGCGCAGCAGTAATCCTTTTTCAATTTCTCGCATGAGCGATGGATCGGCAATGACGCGCTCCAATTCATCATACGCGCCGCGAATAACCGACATACATTGTTCTACAACCTCGGGAACCACCGTCTCCGGTTGTGCTTTTGACACCAAAAAAGCGCGTATCGCGTCAATCGTTGCCGCAGGGAACGGATATATTTTTGCGATACCGGCAATCAAGGTATCAAAGCCACCCGCCTCATCACTGTTAACGTGCGCACTCACCATCTGCTGAATTTCATCTCCCACCATTGCCACAATAATCTCGCGAGATGATCTATATCCTTCGCTCGTCACCTCAAGCTGTCCTTCCGTAAGTTGCAACAATTCACGACGCCGACGATAGATGGCCTCGCGATGTTTGTTCAACACGTCATCGTATTCCAAAAGGTGTTTGCGGATGTCAAAGTTATGGCCCTCAACTTTTTTCTGCGCGGTTTCAAGCGCGCGGCTGACCATTTTCGCTTCAATCGGCACATCTTCCGGCACTTTCAAACGTCGCATCATATTGCCAATGCGATCACCCGCAAAAATCCGCATGAGATCATCTTCAACGGAAACATAAAATTGCGTGGCACCCGGATCTCCCTGCCGCCCCGCCCGTCCACGTAGCTGATTATCAATACGCCGCGATTCGTGACGTTCCGTGCCGAGCACAAACAATCCGCCGAGCTCACGCACACGCGCCGCCCCGTCCGCATCCGGCGGGTTACCGCCCAGCACAATATCAACACCGCGGCCGGCCATATTGGTGGCGAGCGTCACCGCGCCCAAGCTTCCTGCCTGCGCAATAATTTCACCTTCACGTTCGTGGTTTTTGGCGTTCAACATCTGAAACGGAATGCCTTCACGTTCAAGCAATTTTCCCAGCTCCTCATTCTTTTCAATAGAAATAGTGCCGAGTAACACCGGCTGTCCGCGCTCATGCAATTCTTTCACGTGTTTCACCACGGCAATAAACTTTGCCGCCTCCGTCCGATAAATCCGATCCGGATGATCAACGCGCTGATCAACTTTATTAGTGGGCATCACCACCACTTCCAAATTATAAATTTTGCCAAACTCTTCAGCTTCCGTCACGGCAGTTCCCGTCATGCCGGCCAATTTTTTGTACAAACGAAAATAATTCTGAAACGTAATGGTGGCCATCGTCTGACTTTCGCGTTGAATGGGCACTCCTTCTTGCGCTTCAATGGCCTGATGCAATCCTTCAGAATAGCGCCGACCCGGCATTTTGCGACCCGTGAATTCATCAATAATAACCACCTCATTATTTTCCACCACATACTGTCGATCACGGTGGAACAGCGCGTGCGCGCGCAGCGCTTCCTCCATATGATGCACCATGCGCACATTGCCGTGCGCATAAATATTATCCAGATGAAGCCACTGCTCCATTTTTTTAATACCGTTATCCGTCAAAAACGCGGAGCGCAATTTTTCATCCACCTGATAATCCTCCTCTTTGGTGAGTTGTTTCACCAGCCGCGCAAATTGATAATACGTTTCCGTTGCCTCTTCGGCCGGCGCGGAAATAATAAGCGGCGTGCGCGCTTCATCAACTAAAATGGAGTCAACTTCGTCAACAATCGCGTACACATGCCCGCGCTGAACCATATCCGACAGGCGCGGAACCATGTTGTCCCGCAGGTAATCAAAACCGAATTCATTGTTCGTGCCATACGTGATATCACACGCGTATGCTTCTTGCCGCGCGCACGGCCGCAAATAATCGTACTGCACTTTGAACGAACCGGTCATGTCGCGCGTGACATCGCGCGCGGTCCCCTCGTCAGCGCGTTCAGATTGTCCGCCATAGGAAGGATCATACCTAAAACTCGCGCTCTGATGCTGAATAACGCCAACGGAGAGGCCAAGCGCATGGTAAATCTGTCCCATCCACACGGTGTCGCGGCGAGCCAAATAATCATTCACGGTGACAAGGTGCACTCCTTCACCCGTTAAGGCATTCAAATAGACGGCAAGCGTTGCAGTGAGTGTTTTTCCTTCACCGGTGCGCATTTCCGCAATGTGACCGCGATGAAGCGCGACACCACCCTTCAACTGCACATCATAATGACGCTGGCCAAGGGTGCGTTTTGCCGCCTCACGCACGGCGGCGAATGCTTCTGGAAGCACTTCATCAAGGGTTTCTTTCGGGAGGCGACCACGAAACGCTTCCGTTTTGGCCCGCAACTCATCATTCGTCAAGCGCACAAAATCCGCCTCAAGAGCGTTAATTTTTACAACGATAGGATCCATCTGCCGCACCACTTTGGCATTCGGATCGCCAAAAATTTTGGTTAAAAGAGACATAAATAAAACCACGGCCATCCTATCATAGACGGCCGTGTTTGGGAAGAGCTCGTAGTTGCGATTATTGTCCGCACACATGGCCAGTTGTAAACGGCTTGCAGAGCATGAGACATCCCAACATACGCCGCATCTCTTCACCTGTGATTATATCCCCCTTCTTCAGCGTTGGCGGAGCACCGCGTGATGCCTCGATCACTCTCAAAAGCGACTCCGGCATCGGCCGATCCGCAGGCCACTTGTCGTCAGAAGGACGATTCTTTTTGAAGGGCCACATACGCTCCTCCTTCCTTCATGATTATTTAAAGTGTACTACTGCACATGCGGCTCGTCAACATCTTGACACGCACATTACCTCTTGAGATAATAGGGACATATGGAACAGGATGCGGATAAAAAACTGAACGAAATGCATGAGATGGTCGCATTCCTCAAAGCAAATGCGGCTACGCGACAGGACGTAGAAGAAATCGTGCAAACAAAAACGGATGAAATCTTGGAAATTGTTACGTTTATAAAAGATAATGCGGCCATGCAGAATGATGTGGACGTACGATTCAATGGAGTGGA
>CAZWRL010000015.1:14579-19074 GCA_964636345.1 uncultured Gammaproteobacteria bacterium
GTACAGTTTGGTGAAGTTAAGGCTGAACTGCGTGCGATACGCGCAGAAATTTCGGAGATTAGAGTACGGATTACAGCGCTTGAAAAACGTACCATTGAAGATGCGAATGCGGCGGTCAAGGAAATTTTGGAGCTTAAAGAACGTTTAGAAAAAGTGGAACAACAAATAATACAACTACAACAAGCGCATCAGTCCGCATAAAAATACCCCGAATGCTCGGGGTATTTTTATTACCGCACTCGCCGTTTGGCGATTCTTTTTTCTTTGAGATCAATCAGTTGCCGCTGAAGCTCATCGTGTACTTCGTCAATCGCGGCGTATAAATCTGCACCTTCTTCACGCGTGCGAATGACGGCAACGCCCGGAGCGCGGACATGCGCTTCACAAAAGAAAATGGGGCCCTTATTATGATGCCCGGTGGTCTTGCCAACCTCAACATCAACGTCTGCGGCATCTATCGGTGAATACTTTGCAAGCGCCTGCATTTTCTTTTCAACCTGTGCCCGGATAGCATCGGTGAGTCCAATACCCATGGCTTGAATGTTGATGTTCATACTAAAATCCAATATACTGTATCTCCTCTTCTAAATCAATACCAAATTTTTCCGCCACTTTTTCTTTACTATTCGCGATGAGAGCGCGCACATCGGCGGCGGTGGCGTGCCCGCTATTAACAATGAAATTCCCGTGCGCGGCCGACACCTCCGCGCCCCCAACCTTTTCACCTTTCATGCCCGCCTGTTCAATAAGCCATCCGGCGGAGATGCGTTTTTTATCTAAAAATTCTTGCGGAATATTTTTTTCCGCCCACGCGGAATTAACCTCGACAAATTCATAATTCTTAAAAATACACCCGGTGCTCGCCGCGCCCTTGGGCTGTGTTTTATTGCGACGATCCAGAAATTCCATCATCTTTTTTACTCCACCCCGCTCTGCATCCGGTTTTAATTTCAACGTGACGCCAAGCACCACGCCGCCGTTCTCTTTAAAAATACTATGACGATACCGAAATGTACATTCCGCATTTGAAAACGTATGCACTTCCCCATCTACAAGCGCCTGCACGCTTTCCACAACATCTTTCATTTCACCGCCAAATGCGCCCGCGTTGCCCCGCACCGCGCCACCCACCGTGCCCGGCACGCCAATCCCCCACTCAAAACCCGTCAGTCCGGCATCAATGGCGGCGCGAGTTAAAATAGCCGTCACCACACCGGCATCAACAACCACCGTATCATCGGCAACGCTATACGCATTCATTTCCATCTTAATCGCCAAACCGTCAAATCCTTCATCGGCAACCAACATATTGCTCCCGCCGCCAAAAACAAAATAGTTCAACGAGTGTTTCTGTGCGAGCGCGAAGGCCTTTTGCAATTCATCAACGGATTTCACCGGCACAAAATATTTTGCCGGTCCGCCAATTTTGAACGTGGTGTACCGCGCCATCGGCACGCCCTCTCGCGCGCTCGGAAAAAGCTCCTGAATTGCCTCCCAAATTTTGTCGCCTTTCATAGCGCATCTATCATAACGTATCACCACGTGGAAATCAAAGCGGTCTAAAAAGAAAACCCTGTCTTGCGGTATCAAGACAGGGTTTGGTCATTAGCGCCGACGAACGCGTTGATTGCGACGAGGGGGCGCGTAACGCTGATTTCTCTGTGCCACGGCAACGGGCCGACGGTACGCCGGTGGCCGCACCGGATGGCGCCATTGACGTTCCGGCGCCGCAACCTCTCTTCTGCGGTATGCCGGATGATGGTGATGATGTACAACGCGCGTGCGGAAGACCACGGACGGCGGGTAGTACAGCCGACGGTAAACCGCACGAGGCCCCATACATTCTACGGGGCGAGGCGAGTAGTACCGACGATAGCCCGGGTAGTCGTACGGATCGTATCCATATCCATACCCCGGATACACCGAGGGTACGCCGACCTCAACGCTCACACCACCGTAGCCGGGCGAGTAGTACCCCCCGGAAATGGCGACCGCCGGACGCACATAGCCATCGTGGATGGTGCAACCGGCCGTCGCAAACATCGCTACCACAATCAACAAGAGCACTGTCACCACGGTGAGAATGGCATCCACCATGCCGAACGGACGACGATCTTCTCTCACGGCTTCCTCCTTTTACCTCATGTACTCACACCATACCACCCAACGAGAAGTTTGTCAACCCCCTGCAACCAGGCGTCGGGCAACGGCATCAATATCCCCCGCGCCCATAATAATCACCACGTCATTCTTTTTTATATTCATGCGAAGCCAAGATTCGGTATCGTCCAATGTGGCGGAGTATTCCACTTTTTTGTCATCCTGAACTCGTTTCAGGATCTCCAAAGCTAATACTTTTGACGTGACATCCTGATCTTTATCCTCCTCACGCCCCGCAACATCATAAATCTCATTCAACACTAAAACATCAACGGGCGCAACCGTGAGCGCGTCAATAAAATCATTGAACAAATTTTTTGTTCGGTTGTGCTGATGCGGCTGAAATACTAATACAATGCGCCGATCCGGATATAGTTCGCGCACCATCGCCATGGTTTCCCGAATTGCCGTGGGGTGATGGCCGTAATCTGAATAAATTGTCGCGCCCTTGCACTCACCTACTTTTTCAAACCGTCGCCAGATACCGCGAAACTCTGACGCCACACGTTCCCACACAGGTTTGGGGACACCAACAAGATTCGCCGCCATACTCGCGGCTATTGCGTTACGTACATTAAACTCGCCGGGCACACCGACTTTAATTTTTTCCGATTTTTTACCAAACGTGTACGTTTTTCCTTTCCACGTTAATTCTTTACAGCCCGCGTCATCCGCGGATTTTATGAGAATCCCCTCCGGCGGAAGTTCGTTTACAAATTCCTGATACACTTTTATTTCATGTTTCAAATCTTTATAAAAATCCAAGTGGTCTGGTTCAATATACGTCACTACGGCGATGTTTGGTTTGATGTGGCGCATGTTGCCCTGATGTTCACATGCCTCCACCACCGAAAAATTTGAATGGCCCACGCGCACGTTGCCATGTTCAAATTGCGGTACGAGCGAGCCCACAAAAATAGTGGGGTCAAATCCGGCTTCCTGCATCATCAGGCCAATCAATGCTGTGGTGGTAGATTTTCCGTGCGTACCCGTAACCGCGATGGTAAATTTATTTTCCGAAAGCGCGCCCAAAAATTCCGGATAGGACAGTTGCGGAATTTTCTTTTTCTTAGCGGCCGTGCGTTCTACGTGATCTTTTTCTACGGCCGGCGTGTAGACAACAAGGTCTGCATCGTCCGGCACGTTTTCCGCGGCGTGACCGATGTGCACTGCTATTCCTTCTTTTACAAGCGTGCGGGTGAGGTCACTTTCCGCGATATCTGAACCGGAAACGGGAATATCGCTATGCCGCGCCCACCTGGCCACCGCGGACACCCCAATCCCCCCAATGCCGATGCAGTAAATTTTTTTGAGTTTGGAGAGATCCATGAAAATACGATACCACAAAATAACGAAATTGTCATCGTGTGCCTGCGCGCGTCTTTTATTTACAGATGCCCCGCTTGTCAATAGAGCCAAGAATGGTTATACTGCACGCCATGAACAAGAAAAATATTGTCACCTACGATCCGGAACTTTATGGTTGGATTGAGAAAGAATTGAACCGGCAGGAGACCGGGCTTGAGATGATACCCTCTGAAAACTTTGTCTCCCCTGCTGTTTTAGAAGCCCTGGGGTCTGTTTTGACGAACAAATATGCAGAAGGATACCCCGGCAAACGCTATTATGGCGGATGCGAGTTTATTGATCAGGTAGAACAACTGGCAATAGACCGCGCCAAGCAATTATTTGGCGCCGAGCATGTGAATGTTCAGCCGCTCTCTGGCGCGCCGGCAAACATCGCGGTGTATTCTGCTTTGCTTGAGCCGGGCGATACGGTGCTTGGTATGGATCTCTCGCATGGCGGTCATTTGACGCATGGGCATCCGGTAACCTATTCTGCAAAAATTTATAATTTCGTGCGATATAAAACGAACGAGCACGGCCTGATTGATTTAGACAACCTCCGCGCCATGGCAGAACAGCACAAACCGAAATTAATTTTGGTGGGTTATTCTGCGTACTCGCGCGAGATTGATTACGCGGCCGTGAAAAAAATCGCGGATGACGTGGGTGCTATGACCATGGCGGATATTGCGCACATTGCGGGTTTGATTGCCGCAGGGGAGATGAATAATCCGGTGCCGCTGTTTGATGTAGTTACCACCACCACGCACAAAACGTTGCGAGGTCCACGCGGTGGTATGATTATGTGCAAGGATGCGTTCGCAAAAAAAATAGATAAAGCGGTGTTCCCCGGATTGCAAGGCGGGCCGCATGAAAATGTGATTGCGGCAAAAGCGGTGGCGTTTAAAGAAGCGCTTGAACCGGGATTTAAAGATTACGCGCGGCAAATTAAAGCGAATGCGAAAATTTTGGAAGAGGAACTGGCGCG
>CAZWRL010000016.1:0-18593 GCA_964636345.1 uncultured Gammaproteobacteria bacterium
GCTCTAAATTTTCCACCGAAAACCTTTCGGACACTCTAAAATTTTTCCTCTCTGGACTCAAAACCACCAAAGGAATTGAAAGAAATCTTTTTGCCAAAAAGTTTCTTTCAAACATTTTTTATTCCCCCGAAAGCATTAAAATCCGCTTCATTTCCCGCCAAAGCGAGGGCGTTGCCCTCGCGGAGCGAAGCCCAGCCCCGCCACAGGCGGGGCTGGGCGAGCGAACCCTCTCGTCTTCAAAATCCGAGTTCGTATCTGGTTTCTTGGCTCCGGGGGTGGGGGTCGAACCCACGACCATCTCGTTACACTTGATCCATCGGTTTCTCGATGGCGTGGACTATATCTTCATCCGTCTCTTGCGAGCGAGGATGCAGGGCGCTTCCCGCGACATGACGCCGAGGTACTCCTTACGGATAGTCTCTGAACCTTTCACATAACATCGCTTTGGATTATGTGACTTGGCTGCTGATTGCCCTGCTTCCGCGAGGGCTTCCAGCAATTCACCCTGTATCATCCCGATGTCTCCATCGGGAGCTGCGTTTCTCCACAGCGAGCCGCTCTGCCACTGAGCTACCCCGGAATAAATTACTTACAAAGACACGCGGTCCATGTCTTTATGGTGTGCAACAATGCCCCATCGCAAACAGATACCCGGAAAACCCCATAAGGATGAACCTGTTTACGAAACTTCCTGTCTCGATTTTGGGCAATATAGCTTTTAGTAAACCTTGAAAGGGGTATCCCTGTCAAGTGCGACCAAAATTTTTTGCCTTGTTCTCATTACTTCCCTGGTGTATATAAACCCATCCCCTAAATTTCTCTTCGGAAACATGACAGCATCTACGCAACCAGTCAACCATGAATTTGATCAATTTTGGATCCATGTTAGTAAATTGAACCACATCCCCGGTTTTAGATCCTTCTCCGGCATAAAGACTGACACCTGCAATAAAAAAATCTCTCCCGCCAAGCTTCCCAAATGTTCTTCTCGCCCCTTTTGCCACAATGTTAAGGCGATTAATTTTTTCAGCCTTTTTATTTTTTGCTGCAATAAGCGACCCTTTCCACGCACCCGCGCGAGCACTCCAATAAAGAGCTTTCAGTTGTTTGTTGGAAAGCTTGACATCTTTACACCAAATACTCGCAGTGCTGCGTGCTATCTGTAATTTATTTTCAATAAACTTAATAGAACAGCCGCGAGCTCGCATCAGTCGTGCCTCGTGCTTCTTTTTTACAAACTGCCATTGATAACTCACCTAATGAGTATAGCATATCGAACCGCGGATAAAAGTTACTTAACTGTGGATAAAAAACAACAACATCTAATAATCCCGCAACTTATCGATAATGCCCATCCCCTGCACCCGTTCAAGCGCTTTTGCCTCAATCTGGCGAATGCGCTCGCGGGTAACATCAAACTCACGCCCCACTTCTTCCAACGTATGCGTTACGCCATCCATCAGCCCAAACCGCATTTCCAAAATCTTTTGCTCGCGCGGCGAGAGATCCGCGATGGACTGCCGCACATAATCGCGCAGAACCTCCAGCGCCGCCGCGCGATCTGGTGTAATACTCTTAGTATCTTCAATAAAATCCTGCAAACTTGAATCGTCATCGTCCTCGCCCACAGACACTTCCAATGAAACCGTTTCTTGCGAAATCTTAATGATGTGATTAATCTTAGCGACATCCTCGCCCATCTCCGCGGCAATTTCTTCCGGTGTTGGATCACGCCCCAAGTCCTGCAACAGTCGCCGGCTCACCTGCTGAAACTTATTGATGGTCTCTACCATGTGCACCGGAATGCGAATGGTGCGACTTTGATCCGCCAGCGCGCGGGTAATGGCCTGCCGAATCCACCAGGTGGCGTACGTGGAAAACTTATACCCTTTTTTATATTCAAACTTTTTCACCGCGCGAAACAAACCGATATTCCCCTCCTGAATTAAATCCAGCAAGGACAAACTCTTCCCAACAAATTTTTTCGCGATGGACACTACCAACCGCAAGTTGGCAACAATAAGTTGCCGCTCCGCCAGTCGCTCCCCTTTTTCCTTGCGCTTAGCAATCGCCACCTCTTGTTCCGCGTTCAAAAGCGGAATTTTGCCAATCTCACGCAAATACATCTGCACGGAATCCTCGGTGATTGTTCCCAAGTCAAACGGCTGATCCGGATCCATGTTGAACCGTGTGAGAATATCCTTATATTCTTCGCGACGACCAAGCAACCCCTCTTTCATCTCCACAATGTCAACACCGGCTCGTTCACACAGATTTAAAAATCCTTCATACAGATCAAGGTGGTGTTCCAGAAATGCGAAGGAGCGTAGGATCTCACTTTCAGTCAAAAATCCACGACTGCGGCCTTTGTTAATGAGATGCCAAATTTCCTGATTGGTTGGTTCAACAACCGGCGCGGCGGCAATTTTAGCGGCTTTTTGTTTTGCATGTTTTGCGCGTTGTTTGTGCTGTTCGCGTCGCTTACGCGAAAACACAACATGACGCCGCGCGGCGTTCTTTGTTTTTTGACGGTGAATTTTTTTGTTCCGTTGCGGTGGTACTCGGCGTCGTGCCGACGCTTGTTTTTTAAAAATCTTTTTGCGCGTGCGCGTACGTGCGGGCATAGGTTAAATTAAATGACGCAACTGCTCTAAAAGACGCATCACCCGCGCCGGATCCTGCGCCGCTTCCGCGGCCTTAAGATCTGCAATCAGGTTTTTGCGTTCTTTTTCAAGCCACCCGTTCCGTAGCGCTTCAGAAAGAACATACGCCTCTTGGACTGCTTCTCCTTCGGCAAAATCAAACGTTTGTGCTAGAAGGTGCAGTTGATCAAAAAGTTGTTTGCGCTCCTCTGTAAGCGTTTCTCGGAGTTTTGACTCACCAGAGTATACCACAAGTGCCCTAAAGATGTGAAGCCACTTTTCCCCAAAAATGCTTTCCGGCATGGTTTTAAGAAAATCTATGATTTTAGGATACCGAAGCGCGAGCGCAAGTATTCGCTCAACGCGGCGCTCGGAAAGGCCTTGCACACTCTCTTTTTCTAGAGCGGGCGCTTTCTCACGCATACCATCGCGCGGCCGCGCCTGCACCCGCGCAACCTCGGCGCGCAAGTCGTCCTCACGCACGCCCGCCTGCATCGTCTGCGACGAAGTCGTTGCGGGCAGGCCTGCCTGCTCCGCAATGCGATGTATCCAAAAACCACGCTCAATGGCGCTTGGAATCACCGCGATCATCTTGAGCGCCGGCGCGAGCGCGTTGGTCAAATCTCGCACTGATCCACCGGCTGCTTGCCCCAAAGCGTGATCAATAAAAAACGACATGAACGGTTTCGCGCCCGCAATCGCGTCATGCCAGAGCGCTGGATTTTTCTGAATACACTCGTCAGGATCTTTTCCCGCGTCCGCGCCCGGTATAATCACTTTAACCTCAAAACCAGCGGCAAGCGCCAATTCAACACCGCGCGATGCCGCCGCGAGCCCCGCGCTATCCATGTCAAAGGCAATGCGCAATTCCTGCGTATAGCGTTTTAACAAACGCAATTGATCCAGTGTGAGCGCGGTGCCGGATGATGCCACCACGTTCATGGTTCCCGCTTTATGACAGGCGATAAGATCCATTTGGCCCTCAACAACAATCGCGTGTTTCTGCTCGCGAATTGCCTGCTTCGCAAGATGCAAACTATATAACACACTGCCTTTATCATAGACAAGCGTTTGCGGCGTGTTCACATACTTGCCGCCAGCGTCTTCTTTTTCCACCAGCAATCGTCCGGTAAAACCCACGGTAGTTCCGTGCGCGTCCGCAATGGGAAACATCACCCTGCCGCGAAAACGGTCGTATCCTCCACCCTGCTTGCCCGGAAGTGTTAACCCGGACGCGATACAATCTTCAATGCCAAATCCGCGATGCAATAATGCGCGCGTCAATAAACCCCATTCATCCGGCACAAAACCAATGCCAAATACGCTCACGAGTTCGGCGGGCACACCGCGCGCCGTGATATACGCGCGCGCGTCAGCCGCGCGCGGCGATCGCAAAAAACCCTGATGAAACCACTCGCGCGCGAACGCCAGAATATCCAACACACGATTCTTCTGACTGGTTTGCACCTCACGCCGCGCAAATTGAGTCAGTTGTATGCCCGCTTTTTCGGCGAGCAAACGCAACGCCTCCGGAAATGACAACCCTTCCATTTCTTGCACAAACGCGAACACATCGCCACCCTTGTTACAGCCAAAACAATGCCACATCTGTCGCTCGCGCGTGACAATAAATGACGGCGTCTTTTCCTGATGGAACGGACACCGCGCCTTAAAATACGCGCCCGCTTGCTTTAAGGGCAAATATTCGCCAACAAGTTCGGCGATATCCAGTCGCTCTTTGATCGTGTCAACATCCGACATACCATACTACCCTCCAAACAATCGCGAAAAAAATCCTCGTTTTTCTTGCGGCGGCTCGTGCGATGACGCCGAAGCGCCAAGCGCCGCGTCTTCTTTTTGTAACAGTGAAACCATACGCAGAATACGCGCAGCTTCTTGTTCCAACAACTCGCCGTCATACACGCCGCCGTGACGCGGGCCATACACTTTTGTCTCCTGCATATCCAGATGCACCTTCAACAAAAATCCGTCCGGTTTTTCTTCAACATACCCATGAAAACGAGGGTAACGCTCGCCGGAAAGACGCATCACAAAATTCTGTTCAACCGTGTGCCGATCGCGATGCTCGTTATACCCGACCCGCTGCATGAGAACGCGGATATTTTCCTTGACGTGAGGCAACTTTATAACCATAGATATGGACAACTACGTGTGATATACTGGGATGTAAGAAACCTTGTGTTTAACGTCTTTTTTATATAAGCCTATGGCGACATCTTCTCATATCATATCACGTCCGGCAAGCCGCGGTCTCATTATAACGACCATCGTAAGCTTGATGGCATCACTTATCCCCATGGCTTCTTGGCAAGTGTCTGCTGCCGAGTTTGCAAGCGCCGCGCCTGCGGCAACGGTAGCGCCGGGACAAACCAGCGTTCCCGTGCTTGATTTCACGCTACCCGTGTATGCTAACCCGGATCGCGTGCTTGATAGTGATGGCCTGGCCACCACAAGCACCGGTAGTATATCTATCCAACCCGGAGCCCAGCTTTTTTCTATCAGTGCAGAAAAAAAACTTTATTATGGAAGCGGCGCCAGTTACGAAGAGCTCTGGATAGACCGCGACATGAGCAAAAAATACACCTATTTTCTGGGAAACGAGGTGACCTTTGCGGAAAGTGATGGAGAGGTCTATTGGGGTGAAGGCAATTCATTTGACCCTGATGTTGGAGCGCCCGTTATGCCGGTTGGCGTGGGTTTAAAGGTAGTATCGCGACTCTCTACTCTTGACTGGAGTACTTCAAACAGCGCTCTCTTTTCTGATAATGGAACGGTAAACGGTTTGGTTGATCCAGCCGACACTCGACTCGATGCTACGGGTGGTGGAGGATCAAACAACATAATGCAACGAAACAGCACGTTTAGTCAGGATGCTATTGTGGCACGGACGGGCGGTATTGGATGCCCAACCGGTGTTGCGATTGGCGATTCCTTGCGCGTTGGCAATGACGGATTTTTCTTTGTGGCTAACATGGAATATCTTCAAACGGCCGGCGGTAACTGTTATGCCTCTTTTTCCCAGGCAAACAGCAGTTACCCTTACCCCCTCAACACGGCAGTTACCGTGTTAACACCCTACAATGGCGCAATAGCGATCACGAAACTCACCTCTATTCCTAACCAGAACTCCACACAACTTACTGTTGCCGAAGGAGGAGGTAATCTAAAAGGAATCGCCGCCGGTGATGAAATTTCTTTCAAAGATGCCGCGAACAATACGATTCGTTTCCGTGTGGAAAAAATCAATAGCGCCGGTACGGGAAGTTTAACCGTTACCTATCTTGCAGGTTCGGTGGCCACGAGCGATAATCTCACGCTCACCGTTACTCCCGGAGTTTTGAACGCCATAACCACGGCAACTTTTTTTGATGCCACTGTGTGGCAGCCGGTACGCCTGAAGTATATTGATGAAAACGGCAATGGCACGTGGGCTTCACCTGAACCGCTCTACTGGTCAAAAATAACTGACGCGAAGCCAAATGAAGTTAGCCACTTAGATATCCGTGTAAACGGCGTTATTGGAGAACAACTGTTGTTTCAGAGTGGAACGAGCCCCTCGATATTTGGTGAAACACCCCCACCTAATGGCACGGCGGTTATCACGAGCGCCATGGCGGGCACCAAAATATACAGCCAAACCGCAGATTGGGTCGCAGGCGATGACTTGGTTGCCGATACGGATAATGACGGATTTTACAACCGTGATGCATTGACCAGCATTCAGGTTTTAAATGAGGGAACGGCTCCGCGGAGCGCCATTAGCAAAGTAAAACTGTATCACAATGGCATCTTAGTCACGGAACTTTCAGATGAAAACATCCCCGGCCTTTGGGAAGCAAAGAATCTTTCTGAATCGTTAGTCAGCTCTGGAGCGTTTACCATCAAAGCAGATCTTACAGCGAGCGCTCCCAATGCCGGTACGCTCAAATTTGCGATCGTAAAAGAAGGTATCAAAACAACGCACCGAACACTACCGAATGACCGCGTGCGCAACGCCGCTGTTCAAACGGTTTCTACGGGAGTAGCAGTTATTCCGGAAGCGCCGCCCGCGGAACCACCGCAACCTGTGGTAACTCCCGAACTGCGAGGGGGCGATATCTTCATGGTGGCGGGAGCTGCGGCAGGCGCCACCCTGTACACCTTCGAAAATGGAAAAAAGAATCCTTTCCCGAACGCGAGCATCTTCCTTTCCTGGTTTCCTGACTTTAACAGTGTCACCATAAAACGAATACCTGAAACGGACGTAGGAGCACTGCCGTGGGGTTCCAACATGCGTTATCGTCCCGGCACGCGCATGATTAAAGTGCCTGATGACCCCAAAGTGTACGCGGTGACGCCCAACGGCAAAGTGTGCTGGGTTAAGGATGAAGACATCGCGAAAAAATTCTACGGGACTAACTGGAACAAAAAAATCAATGACCTGCCCGCCTCCCTTTTTGTGGGGAGGACTAACTACCAACACGACCCCGCCTGCGATCTGACGCTCGATTCCAAATATCCCACCGCCACCCTGCTCCGTTTTCAACAAAAACGATATTATGTTGATAATGGAACGGTCCGTGAGATCACGAACGACGGTTGGACACGCAATCGTTTCCGCGATGAGTTTGTCATTGACGTCACGGACCTCACCGGCTATGAAATCGGCGCCGATGTTACGTCATTTACAGGCGCGTGAGGAGATAATAATCATACTATGCCCACATTCTACCGCATCACGGCCGTAACGGTAATTGCCGGACTCACGGCATCGCTACTTCCCACTGTCACTGTCGATGCCGCAGCTCTTGCGAGCGCCGCGCCCGCCGCCACGGTGGCGCGCGGACAAAAAGAGGTAGTTGTTTTAGATGTAACGCTTCCCGCGTACAGCGGTGACACGGTTGTTGATGCTGACGGCACCATCAGTGAGGACATTGGTGTTCCCAGCGTTCAAGCAGGCGGATCACTTTATCCAATACTATCTTCGGCTCGCATTGCCTATGGAGTCGGTCAACAATCCGATCCGCAGTCAGTGTGGATTGATCGAGATGGCAGTATGCGCTACACACCAAATTTTAGCGCTGATACGAAAGTTTTGCAACCCGAGGTGGCCGGCCTGCCGATTCCTGATGGCGACGTTGGCGCGTCGCTTAAAAAAGAAGGGTTGAGCAATGTTAAAATTCTCGTTTCAGACCCTGCGAAGTCAAACACTTGGCATCCTGAAGCAGACGGGCTTTACCAGGACAGTGGAACCGTCACCAATCTGGTAGACAGCGCGGATGTACGCCTGTCGGCAAGCGCGCGATTCAAACAACAAACCGCGCTCTCGCTCGGTAAGGCCGCCATTATACTGCGAAATGCAAGCAACACATGTCCGGTTGGTGTCGCGACAGAAGATTTTATTCATATCGTCGGCAAACCAAACATCGCCGTCAAGGAAGTTGTCTATGAACGCGAACCAACATCCGGCGCGTGTATTGCCATTCTTTCGCTGTATACTGCAAGCTACGCCTATGCGATTGATGACCAGTTTGGCATTGTCACACCCTTCATTGGAGATCTAGATATTTCAGGACTCAAAGATACCATGGATAACGGCATACCCGACGCGGAGACAACCAGTATCACCATTACTGCCGGCACTGCAAAAGGAATCGCGGCCGGTGACACTATTCGTATTGTGCGCGGCGCGGCGCAGATCACTTTTCGTGTGAATGAACTATCCAGCGTGGCAAAAGTGTTGAAGGTAACATACTTAGGTGGCAGTTTGGCCGGCCCACCAGGCGATTATCTCGCTGCTATTGCTGAACACGCCAATTACAGCGGCATCTTAACCGGCATCCTTTCCGCGCTACCCGCCTGGGTTACTTATAATGACGAAAACGGTAATGGCGCACGCGACTTTGCGGAACCAATCTACAGTGACGAGGATATCACTAAAAAAGTTTCAAAAAATGATCAGCGCATTACCGGCGTCACCGCGGAACGACGACTCTTTAAGAAACAAGGAGCTGTTGATCTTCTCGGTGGTATCTATGTGGATACGGCAACTATGGCAGCGCCTAAATGGCACAGTGAAAAAAAGCCCTGGTTTGACGGCGTAGACATTGTGATTGATCGCGACGGCGACGGATTCTATAGCCTGGATACGCTCTCGCAAATCACGGTCAAAAACGAGGGAAGCGCAACCGCTACTGATATTGACCGCGTTGAATTGTGGATGGAAGACAATGGCATGGCAGGATTACAGGGTACCTTCAAAAAAGAAGCATCGGATCTACGCATAGAGTCATTCATCTATGACACAACGAACCGGCATTGGCGTATTGCGAACCTGATACAACCACTCATTGCTCCTGAACGACTGTATGTCACCGCAAATATCGCCACCAATGCGAACGAAGGCACCCTTCGCTTTGCTATTCCTCAAAACGCCGTGGTAACCACCCACCGCACCATGCCTGACGCACATACGAGTAACACCAACATCCAGACCATTAGCGCCGCGGCGGTGTTACCGGCGGAGCAACAGACGCCTGCCACAGGCATTTCAGCGCAGAATTCAATCGTCCGTATTGTTGATCGCATGACGGTTCCTGCTGATGGGACGTCAGTTGCCACGATTGAAATTGAAGTTCGTGACGTCAATAATGAACGTCTCTCAAACAAAACCGTGCAACTTGAACGCCTCCGCGCCGGGGAAGACACGATCCTCGCGGTTGAACAAAAAGTAACCAACATCTCGGGGATCGCTTCATTTCCCGAGAGCTCATCGGAAGCGGGTATGTTTCGTTTCCGTGGTCGCGTAGGGAGTGTGCTCATTGGTAATGCGATAGTGACCTATACACCAGTTGATGCAGATAACGAAGTTGCTGGACCCGCGAATCTTGTTGCTGGTGATCTCTTTATGAACAAGGACGCCGGCGCGGGCGGAACTGTGTATTACTATACCAACGGCAAAAAATATCCGTTCCCGAATGAGCGCGTGTATTTGAGTTGGTATCCAAACTTTGGAAGCGTTACCATCAAAAAAATCACTCCAGCTGAAGTAGGTGTTATTCCGTGGGGTACGAATGTGCGCTATCGTCCCGGCACGCGCATGATTAAAGTGCCTGATGACCCCAAAGTGTACGCGGTGACGCCCAACGGCAAAGTGTGCTGGATTAAAGATGAAGACATCGCGAAAAAATTCTACGGGACTCATTGGAACAAAAAGATTGATGACTTGCCCGCCTCCCTTTTTGTCGGGAGGACTAATTACCAACACGACCCTGCCTGCGATCTGACGACAAATTCATTCTATCCGAGCGGCACACTCATTTCCGTCAATGACAAGCCCTACTACATAGATAACGGCAGCGCGCGCATTATTTCCGGCGAGGCGTGGATCGGCAATCGTTTCCGCGAAGCATTCCTCATTCCGGTTGCCAATCTCACCGGATATGCTCTAGGCGCGGCAATTGGAAATACGGAATTTAGTCGTGTGGTCAATTAGCGCGCACAAACTTCACGAGCGGATACGGCCGATGAGTGTAATAGATGCCGAATTGGCTTTTGAATCGAGAAAATCCACGCCAATCAAGGGGATCGCCCCATGTCCAAAATACACCAAAATCAAGAAAGCGCAATCCGCGCGCAATGGCGTGTCTGAACCAATGATCCATGAGGCCGGTACCCACAGAAGTGTGTTCCGCGTCCGCGTGAATAAAAGAAATGAGATGGTAGGACTGATTAAGCGCGGGAAGATCAATCGCGGCAAATCCGGCCACCACTCCCCCGCCATCGTTGCGCGCAACAAAAAGGCGCGTGTCCTCGCCATGCACCACTTTGCGCCGCTCCACCATGTGGATAAAATCGCTTTTGATAAGCCATAACTTTTTCGTTGCTCGATGCGCGCGGACAAATTCATCAAGGTGCTGTGTCTCTTCAATATGGTACGGCTGTATCCTCTGCCATTTCCGAAGATGCCGCTTGGCGTGATTGCTCCAATTGGCTGTGTAATTCTCTGGATCAGTAATTTCCGCGACACCCGTTCGCCTGTAATTCATTTGTATAAACGACCGATGCCAACCGGGTGGTTTATCGCGCCGCGTTAGCGGTTGCCAGATCACCATGCGCGATGGTCCCGGTGTGATGGCGGGTTCTTCATCGGATTCATACCCCTCAAACGTCAGCGGCCCATGCCGCCAACGCATCCCCCAGCACTCTTCACGACCAATCAATTCAACCGCGCTTTTGGCACTCCAATCACCTTGTAAATACGGAACCGATTGTTTGCGCGTTACATATCCGGCCGGCAACGGATCGCCGACATGCCCGCGTCCGAAATGACGATACAGCGCCAGGCGATTATATCGAAATCGCCATGTCGCATGAC
Source organism: uncultured Gammaproteobacteria bacterium (assembly GCA_964636345.1). Classification (GTDB taxonomy): domain Bacteria; phylum Patescibacteriota; class Patescibacteriia; order Magasanikbacterales; family JBBTXJ01; genus JBBTXJ01. The sequence goes on from CAZWRL010000016.1 coordinate 11,020, forward strand.
ATGAGAGCGCGTCATCAAACCGTGTCAACATCTCCGGTTCACCAAAAATATTCACCAGTAAAAATCCTTCCTGGTCAAGCGCGCACGCAATGCCGGCAATAAAAACGGTGTGATTAAGCGCCGCGTCAACTTTTTTTCCACGGAATAAATCAACAATAATAAGATCAAATTTTTCTGTCAGCTGCGGAACGAGGACAACGGCATCTCCTTGCATAATCCGCGGACGTTGCTCACGTGGGAAAAATCCTAGTTCATCCGCAATGGTAATCATAATCGGATCCCATTCAATAGCGGTTACTGTCGCGTGATGAAAACGCTGATGGAGATACGAAAGAGCGCCGCCAGCGCCCAAACCAAGGAGCAATACGCGTTTAACGCCGCTTTTTTTTGGCACACGCCGGAGCGCGCGTTTCCACATGCGGTTGGTGTACGATGTGGTCTGATCAAACCCGTCAACCGTCACGCGCCATCGGCCCAAAAATCGTCGGCAATGAATCATGCCATTTTTCTCTGATTGATACGTTCGCGACTCCCAAAAGAAACTCATGGGCGCTATGGTAACACCTGCTGCCGCGCTGGACAAGGCGCATTTGACAAAATTTGCCACCTGTGATATCCTGCTTTTAAGGTGAATAGCTTCGATACGTCTTCTAATAGTCCAATTATAAGGTTATGTTAGGAACGCCGTCAGGGTATGTCACCGTATCTCGCAAGAGAAATTTAAAAAAGAAAGAGAGGTGAACATACATGATGGCTTTCCAATCACAGGGCGCAGGCGGTCCACGTCAAATGTTTGACATAACCGCGCTTGCGATCACCTGTGCCGAATGTGGGGCAGCGATCGACAAACTTCCGTTTGAACCTACTAAAAAAGAGGACGGTACCTACGGACGATTATATTGCTTTGACTGCAATAAGAATCGGATGCGAAATCGCCCTGCACGGGGCAACTTCGGTGGCGGCGGTGGTCGGTTCTAACCGAACACTACACCAAAAAACGGCTTAACGGCCGTTTTTTGGTTTTTGCTCTGCTGCCCATCGGTTAACAATAAAACGGCCTGAGGGCCGTTTTATTGTTGTTGGGTTAATTATTGAATTTTGTCGATGCACGTTACTTGAGATACCGGAATTTTCATGTCCTCTGCCCATTTAGCGGGCGTCAAGTAAGTTTGCGCTTGTACATGCCATTTTTTATCGGTACCGGTATTCTCACGATAATCCTGAAGGAAAACGCCATAACAGGGAGGCGTACCGGTAAATTTATAGCCAACATGCTTGAGTACTGCATTCCCATCAAAATAGAATCCCCATAACTTGTAACCAGGTTCACTTTTTTTGAGGAATGGTTTTGACCCTAATTTTCTTGTGATGAGCGCTTCGGGGTAGCTGGTAGATTTACTGAATTCATACGCCATGCCCTGAATTAAATGTTGGACACAGGTTTGTATGTTATAGTCCGCGGTATTGGGATCATCATTGGCGTGCAGAGTTTCATTGTAATCGCCACAGTTGACAGTGGCATCCGTAAGGAGGGATTGCACCACGATTTCTGGTTCTGGTGGCAGAACTGGTTCTAGTGCGGGTGCTGGTGCCGCGGCCGGAGCTGGTGTTGCGGGTTTTGCAACCGGTTTGGCTGCAGGTTTTGCGGCAGGCTTGGCAACGGGTTTCTTTGCCGTCGATTTGGTTACTTTCTTTTTAACGATGGCCTCTTTTTTTGCCGCAACAATCGAGGCGGCATCAACGAAAGGCGCGAAGTAAAAATTATGAATATAGTGTAGCATATATTCTTACTGCTCTGGGTGTGGACAAAAAACACCCCGATTAAATCGGGGTGTTTTTTGTCGTGTTATTCCGCGCGATGTTTTTTATCACACTCTGCGCACTGGCATCCCCACAGTGGATTTTTAACAAATTGTTCTATACTTTGACTTTCAATTTTGGCGAGACGATCCAATAATTCTTGTTCGTTGTAGCTGGTGGTAATTTCCTCGGGACCCCCGTCTCTACCCTCCCCACAAAATGCAACCACTTCAAACCGCGGTTCAATATACGTGTACCGTGTGTACACCCAAAAAGGGCCGTCTTGTAAACTATGCCCTTCTTTTAAAAGTTCGATAAATTTTAGCGCGATTGTTTGGTTCATTTCCTAACTGGCGGAGAGGGAGGGAGTCGAACCCTCGATACCTTTCGGTATACGCGCTTTCCAAGCGCGCGCACTAGGCCACTATGCGACCTCTCCGTGGCGTGCTCGTATACGTATCAACAAATACACGCCAACAGCCGCCACCACTATACTGCCATATTGCGCCGGTGTCAATCCGAAATAACGCGCGTCGGCGAGCGGGCCTTCATAGATACGGAGAAAATCAAAAAAGAATCGCGGCACCGTGTACAAGAGCGCGAGAAACGCCGTAAACATGCCGTGCGGAAGATGTTTTTTTCGTTTGAAAAGCACAACAAAGAACACAAAAATCAAGAGATTCTGGATGCTCTCCACAAGCCCCAAATCAAACCGCGCACACACATCTTTTGGCTCATTCATACCCAAGAAAAAATCAGTGCACACTCCCGGATGATCATGAATCAAAAAACACCCGATACGTCCCATCCCCCATGCGAGTGGAAACGCAAACGCGAGCGCATCCGCGTACGGCAACGCTTGCTTGCGATGTTTCCAAAACCACACGCCAAGCACCGCCAGCGCACCAATAAATCCGCCGTACGAGGAAAGTCCACCCTCCCAGATATACAAACTTTCAATCAGATGCGCGCGGTAATACACCCAATCGTACAAAAATACATGTCCAAGGCGCGCACCAATAAATCCGCCGATGGTGGCCCACATAACCAAACTACTCACCGTATCCGCGTTCAATTTTTGCCGCTTCGCGAACCACCGCGCCACGAGTATGCCGGCAACCAATCCGAGCGCAACCAACAGTCCCCATACGTGGATAGGAATAGGGCCGAAATGTATAGTGCTAAATCCTGTGTATGGAATCATGCGAACGAGATTGCTTCGGAGTATTCGTCCTTAGACTTCACTCAGGAACGAATACTCCTCGCAATGACTAATTTTTGTAATTTCGCTCTATGACCGCGAGCGCCTCTTCCGGATCATCGGTAATCGTAAATAATTCAGCGTCGGTTGGCAAAATTGCGTTATATTTTTTTGCGAGCACCTCTTTCATCCAGGTGACGAACGGACTCCAGAAGGCGCTACCGAACAACACAATCGGCAGAGGCGGAATCTTTTTTGTTTGCACAAGCGTCAGCACTTCCATTGTCTGATGCAGTGTCCCCAGTCCGCCGGGAAACATAACAAATCCTTTGGATGGCGCGGTCAGCACCAACTTTCGTGTAAATGGAAATGCGAACGCAAGCGAGCGCGAAAGATACGAATTTGGTTTTGCATTTTTTTTGTTTTCCCGCATATACAGCCCGATGCTATCTCCTCCGTGTTCAAACGCGCCTTTGTTTGCCGCTTCCGCAATACCGCTATATCCACCGGTTACCACAGAAAAACCCGCTTTCGCCGCAAGCGCGCCGAATTTTTCCGCGGATTTATACTGCGTACTTAACTTTGAAATACCTTTGGTGCCAAACACTGTTATATCTTTCACCAAACCGGTGAGAAAATCAAAACCCTCAACAATTTCCGCCATAATCCGAAAAATACGCCAGTTCACCTGCCCCTCGCAATGAAATTTGCCTGGTGACAGTTCGCATGATTCCGGCGCGTCTTTGGTGGTCTTAATAATATCAAATGCGTCTTGCGCGGAATCAACCACGTGGCACGCGGCGAGTATTTTTTTCTCGCTCGGCGTGAGAATGTACACGGAATTATTCGGCAGCCAGTCCAAAAGCGGCTGCCAATATTTTTTCCCCACCAAAATAATCGGCGTTTTGGTAAGATAGCCATTATCCATGAGATCAACAATCTCCCAAAATTCATCAAGCGTGCCAAAACCGCCCGGAAAATAGACAAACGCTTGCGCCGGCACCGCAAACATTACTTTGCGCGTGAAAAAATAATGCAGGGCGATGGATTTCTTGACATACGGATTGATGCGCTGTTCAAAGGGCAACTGAATGTTAATGCCGAGCGATTCCCCGCCGCCCTTATACGCACCCTCATTTGCCGCTTCCATAATACCCGGGCCGCCACCGGTTATGGTGGTGTAGCCGCCTCCAGCCAGTAATGTCCCAAGCTCACGCGCCATTTTGTAATAGGCGCTCCCCTTTTTAAACCGCGCGCCGCCAAAAAGTGTTACCTCATGATGGGAGGTTGAAAGAAACTGATACCCCTCAACAAATTCCGACATGATGCGAAATACGCGCCACGTATCGCGGTAATCTCCGTGTTTCGCGCCATTTGCGCCAAACGAAAAATCCGGAATCGCATTTTTCTGCGCTTCTTTTTTTGACTCATCCTTGTGTTTTACGGGCACCTTTGGAGATGCAAAAAAGGTACGGTACTCTACTTTCCCGTCTTTAATATACGCGAGTGGCATGTATAAAGTATAGCACAAATTTACGGCACACGCTTCCCGTGTCCCGTTGCTTGCTCAAAATGATACGCGGCACGAAGTATCATATCCTCACTCATGCGTGGCCCAATAAACTGCACGCCAAACGGCAAATTATCCACAAATCCGCCCGGCACACTCACGGCAGGCACACCGGCAACCGCGGCCGGCCCCACAAAAATATCTGCTTTATACATCGCCAGCGGGTCATTTGCTTTTTCGCCAATTTTGAATGCGGGCGTTGGCGTGGTTGGGGCGAGTAACACATCCACGCGGTTAAATGCCTCTTCAAAGTCACGCATGATACGCGTGCGCACCTGCTGTGCTTTTTTGTAATAGGCATCATAGTAGCCATGCGATAACGCAAAAGTTCCCACCATAATGCGCCGTTTTACTTCCGCCGGGAAACCATGAGCGCGGGATTGCATATACACGTTTTGTAAATCTTTTTCATGCGCGCGAACGCCATAACGCACACCATCCATACGCGACAAATTGGAACTATCCTCTGATGGAACAATAATATAATACACGGGGATGGCATAGTTAGTGTGCGGAAGCGACACGTCCATCACTTCACATCCCATCTGCCGGAACGCATCAGCCGCGTCATCAATAATCTTTTGCAAATTGTTTGGCAAATCCTGGATGTATTCGCGCGGAATGCCGATGCGCAACCCTTTGATGGATTCCCGAAGTCCTTCCGTGTACGCAGGCACCACATCAGGCACGGTGGTGGCATCAAGCGGATCGCGGCCGGCAATTGCCTCCATAACGATGGCGCAATCTTCCACGGTTTTTGTGATAGGTCCCACCGTATCCAATGACGATGCCATGGGCATGATACCGTAACGAGAATTACGGCCGTAACTGGGACGCAAACCAACGAGATTGTTAAACGCGGCTGGCTGCCTGATAGAACCGCCCGTGTCTTCCGCAATGGAATACACACACATGTCCGCGGCAACGGAAGCCGCGGAACCGCCCGATGATCCGCCCGGCACGCGCTCCGTATCCCATGGATTTTTTACCGCGCCATACATGCTGTTTTCATTTGATGCGCCATGACCAAACGCGTCGCAATTCTGTTTGCCGATAATCACGCCCCCTTGCGCGCGGATTTTGCGAATGACCGTAGCGTCAAACGGCGGCGTATAGGTATCTAAAATTTTCGCGCTTGCCGTGGAACGAATATCCGCGGTGCAAATAGCATCTTTCACACCAAACGGAATGCCAGTAAGCGGCTCCACCACGCCCTTCTGCATGCGAATATCTGCATCCTCGGCCATCCGCAGGGCTTCATCTTCAGCAATGGTAATAAACGCGTTGAACGTGGGATTCTTTTCTTTCGCTCGCGACAAATACTCCCGCGTCAATTCCTGCGAGGATATTTCACGACTATCCAGCGCTTGTCTTGCGGATGCGATGGTATACATATTACTCAAACACCCCCGGCACTTTCAACAAATTACCGTCGCGATCCGGAAACTGTTCAATAATTTTTCGCATAACCTCTGCACGTTGCGGAACCGCAACGTCATCGCGATACACATCTTCCAAACCAGTCACCTGTGCCGTAGGTTCAACATCCGTAGTGTCAACTTCTTGCAACTGTTCAACAAATTCCAAAATAGCGGACAATTCCGCCGCATACTGCGTTTTCTCTTCCTCCGAAAGCGAAAGCCGCGCCAAGCGCCCCAGATGCTCAATCTCTTCTTTAGTCAATTTCATACCCGCTCATGATAACAAGCCACACGTTAACGCACAAGATTCAAAAATGCGTTCTCATCTATAATCCGCACGCCAAACTTTTTTGCATCGTTGTATTTAGAGCCGGGGTTCTCTCCTGTCACCACAAAATCCGTGTTTTTGCTGACCGAGGATACCCAATCGCCGCCCGCGCGACGGATGGCCGCTTTGACTTCTTCGCGGGATAGTGCGGAGAGTGTGCCGGTTACGGCTACTTTTTTGCCCGCCAGTTTTCCAACGCCGGCTGATTTTTCCTCACGTTCCGGCCGCACACCGGCATCACACAACGCAAAAAGTAATCGCTTTGCGTCCGCATCGTTAAAAAATTCATGGATACTCTCGGCCGCCTCCGGACCAATGCCGTGAATATTTTGCAAATCTTCTGAACGCGCCTGCTGTAATTTTTCCAGCGTGCCAAATTCGCGCGCCAAAAGCCGCGCGGTCTCCTCGCCCACATGCCGGATGCCGAGCGCGTTAATAAACCGTCCAAGCGCGATACGTTTTTTTGATTGAATCGCGTCAACAAGTTTTTTTGACGAAACATCCGCAAATCCTTCCAATTCCAACAACTGCTCCGGCCGCAACCGGAAAAAATCTGGCGGCGTTTTGATCAGCCCCACTTCCATAAGCTGTAACACAATTTTCTCGCCGAGACCGCCAATATCAAACGCGGTTTTTGAAACGAAATGCTCTAGTTGCCGCTGCTGTTGCGCGCCGCAATTTTTGCGCGTGCAGTAGAGCGCCACTTGCCCCTCACGCCGTTCCACTGGCGAACCGCACACAGGACACTGCCGCGGCGCGCGAATTTCGCGTGCCCCGCGCGGACGAAGACGCGGAAGCACCTGCAAAACTTTCGGGATAATATCGCCGGCTTTTTCTACAATCACCGTGTCCCCCACGCGCGCGTCAAGCCGTTTAATTTCATCCACATTGTGGAGTGTCGCGTGCGTAACCGTGGTGCCAACGAGCGGTACAGGGTCTAGCGTTGCAACCGGTGTGAGCGCGCCCGTGCGCCCAACAAACCAATTCACTGCGCGAATAACCGTGGTTGCCTGTTCCGTGGCAAACTTAAGCGCGAGCGTGAATCGCGGCGCCTTGCCGGTGTATCCCAGCACCTGCTGTTGCGCGCGATCATCCACTTTTGCCACAACGCCGTCCAACCAAAACGGCACGGAATCACGTTTTTCTTGCCAGTGCTTCCAAAATTGTATCACACCGTCAATTGAATCCACGCGCTTCCAGTGGCGATCGGTTTTGAATCCCAACTCGCGCAAACGATCCAATTCCTCGGCCTGC